>JAXDJL010000329.1:0-3722 GCA_034665685.1 Actinomycetota bacterium
TTCTCGTGGACATCGCGCGCCGACAGGTCATCCATGGCGTCAGTATCCCAGAAAAGGGTTGGCTAACCGGGTATCAGCAGCCGATGGACTGCTGGATTATCTGCAGCGCGATGAAGATGAAGATCGGCGAGAGGTCGAACCCACCGAGCGGCGGGATGAACCTCCGGAAGAGCCCCATGACGGGCTCCGTCAGGTCGTACACCACGCGCACGAGCGGCGTCAGGTACGAGGGCGGCGACCACATCATCGTCGTCCACGACAGGATGATCCGGATGAAGAGGATCAGGTAGTAGACGGTGAGCGCGCTGCAGATCAGCGAGAGAGCCATGCGGAACCTCGGCTAGGCCTGGTTGAAGAAGCCGCGCTCCTCCAAGAACCGACGTCGTTCCTCGGCGGAGACCTGCACCCCGGCGGGGGTCAGGAGGAAGACCCGCTCCGCCACCGGCTGCATCGAGCCCGCGAGGCCGTAGACCAGCCCCGATGCGAAGTCGATCAAGCGTCGGGAAAGGTCCGGGTCGGCCGCCTGCAGGTTCATGATCACGGAGTAGCCCTCGCGGAACTTGTCCCCCAGCTCCTGCGCGTCGTTGAAGGCCGTGGGGTGAAGGAGGTGGAGCCGTCCCGGGGTAGGCGTCGGCATCGCCCGGACCACCGCGTCCCTCCGCTGGTTCCCCGACTGGTCGGAGACGCGCTTGAGGGACCCGCCCTTGCGAGCCGGTGGTGGTGCCTCCGCCTCCGCGTAATCGTCGTACCCGAACTCCGTCAGGTCGTCTTCTTCGACGAGCCCCAGGTAGATGAGCGTCTTCTTCCAGATACCGGCCATAGGGGAAGGATATCCCGCGCCCGGCACTCCGGGCGGTAGCGCCCTGGGCCTGTAAGTCAGACGACCCGTGAGCCGCGGCGCTAGCGGCGTGGGCCGAAGATCGCCTCTCCGACGCGCACGATGGTCGCTCCCTCCTCTATCGCAACCTCGAAGTCGCGCGTCATGCCGATGGAGAGGTCGCGCGCCTCGGGCAGGGTGCGCCGGAGGACATCGCCCAGGGCGCGGAGCTCGGCGAAATAGGGCCGAGATGTCTCCGGGTCCTCGTGCAGGGGGGCCATCGTCATCAGCCCCACCACTTCGAGCCCGCTAAGCGACGCGATCTCGTCCACCAGCCCTCCGAGGCGCGCCGGCTCGACCCCCTGCTTGGCGGCCTCGCCCGCGACGTTGACCTCGATCAGGACTTCTTGAATGATCCCCAACCGCACCGCTCGAGAGGCGATCGCCTCCGCCACCCCGAAGCGATCCACCGAATGGATCAAGCTCGCGATGCCGACCACCTGGCGCACCTTGTTCGTTTGTAGGTGCCCAATGAAGTGCCAGCGAGCCCGGTCTCCGAGAACGGCGCGCTTCTGCTTGAGCTCCTGAGCCCGGTTCTCACCTAGATCGGTCGCTCCATTTTCTATGCACTCGAGGATCACGTCCGTGGGCTGGGTCTTCGATACCGCTACGAGCGTGACCTCGTCCGGCTCCCTGCCCGATCGCCGCGCCGCCTCCGCTATGCGTCGCCGCACCTCGGCCAAACGGGCAGCGACTGGGGCCTCGCTCACCCGAGCAGCGCGATGAACGCGCCCTGTCGCCCGGTGGTCCCATCTCTTCGGTGCGAGAAGAAGCGATCGTCGCACGAGGTGCAACCGGAGGCAGTTGCCACGCGCCGCGCTGCGCCGCGCTCCAAGATCGCCGCGGCCGCGTCGTTTGGGTCGACGTGGGAGTCGTCCTCGATCGGGAGACCGGCCGCCTCGAAGCTCTCGATCACTTCTCGGCCCACCTCGTAACAGCAAGCGCGGATCGAAGGACCGACCCACGCGGCGTCGATGGGGCCGACCTCGGCCATCGCGGCCTCGATGACTCCCGCAGCCAGTCCGCGCCAGCCGGCGTGCGCGGCCGCGATGCCGCGCTCTCCTCGAAGGAGCACCGGGACGCAATCGGCCGTCAGGATCGAGAGCGTCGTGCCGGGCAAGCGAGCCACGAGCGCGTCACCTTCGCCGACCACCGGGCCGTCCGTGCCGTCACACGAAAGAACGCGGGAACCGTGCACCTGGTCGGCGAACCGCAGAGATGATGGGCCGACCCCGAGCGCCGTTGCCGTGCGACCGTGGTTCGTCTGCACGTCCGCCGGCTCGTCGCCCACGCGACCGGACAGGTTCAACCAGTTCCACGGAGCGGCGGAGACGCCTCCACGACGATCGGTGAACGCGACGACGAGACCTTCTCGTTCTGCTCCCGGATCGGTGAGGACCTCCAGGGGGGCCCGCGCCGTCCATTGGAGAGATGACTCGTCGCTCATGCCCATGGAGTCTGGCCCAGAAAAGAAGAGAGGCGAGACCACATCGGTCTCGCCTCTCTTGGGGAAGCCCCCCGCACAGCTACTCGTTACGAAGGAACGAAGGAACCTCGAGTTCGTCGTCGGCGTCGAAGACCAGCCGTTCGCGCTCCGTCTCGCCCAGGAACGCAGGCTCCTGGTCGCCCCCCACGTCGGGGATCGAGAAGATGTTCTCCTCCGGACGGACGATGTTCTCGGCCTCTCGCTGACCCCAACGATCGAAGCCCGCCGCGATGACCGTGACGCGCACCTCGTCGCCGAGGGTGTCGTCGACGACCGCACCGAAGATGATGTTCGCGTCCGGATGCGCTGCCTCGGAGATGATGCTGGCGGCCTCGTTCACCTCGAACAGACCGAGGTCGGAACCACCTGCGATGTTCAGCAGCACTCCGCGCGCTCCTTCGATCGAGGCCTCGAGAAGCGGCGAGGAGATCGCAGCCTTGGCGGCTTCGGCGGCGCGAGAGTCACCGCGCGCCTGCCCGATGCCCATGAGGGAAGATCCCGCGTCGGTCATCACGGCCTTGACGTCGGCGAAGTCGAGGTTGATGAGCCCCGGGGTCGTGATGAGATCGGTGATGCCCTGAACACCTTGCAGGAGGACCTCGTCGGCCATGCGGAACGCTTCAAGTACCGACGTCGTCGCTGTTCCCACATCGAGGAGGCGATCGTTCGGGATGACGATGAGCGTGTCGACCTTCTCCTTCAGGTTCGCGATGCCCTGTTCGGCTTTGACCGCGCGCTGGCGTCCCTCAAAAGCGAAGGGACGGGTCACGACGCCGATGGTGAGCGCGCCCGCAGCCTTGGAGATCTCCGCAACGATCGGCGCTCCGCCGGTGCCGGTGCCTCCGCCCTTGCCCGCGGTGATGAACACCATGTCGGCGCCCTTCAGCACCTCTTCTATCTCCTCGCGATGCTCTTCTGCCGCTTGACGGCCGACCTCGGGGTCGGCGCCGGCGCCCAGCCCGCGCGTGAGCTCGCGTCCGATGTCGAGCTTCACGTCCGCGTCCGACATGAGCAGAGCCTGCGCGTCCGTGTTGACGGCGATGAACTCGACTCCTTTGAGGCCCACGTCGATCATCCGATTGACGGCGTTAACGCCTCCGCCACCGATGCCGACGACCTTGATCACCGCGAGATAATTCTGGGGTCCTGACGCCATTGCCACTCCTCTCCTACCTTCAACCGCCACTTGACGCTTCTTCTCAGTCCGACTCCGTGAACCGTTTTCCCTGGTCATCGAGGTGATAGCACCACCTGACTGTGAAGTTGAGGGTTATAGTTATGTCAACCTGTAGTAATGGTTGAGGAATATACCACCGCGCCCTCTGCGGTCAAGGGACGCGCGTGCGCGTTATCGCGCGC
>JAXDJL010000330.1:0-3037 GCA_034665685.1 Actinomycetota bacterium
TCCACGTCGGAAACGCGAGGACGGCCCTCTATAACTGGCTCTTCGCTCGCCAGCACGAAGGTCGCTTCGTGCTGCGGATCGCCGACACCGACGCCACGCGGGCGACCGACGAGAACTATCACGCTGTCCTCGAAGACATGGCGTGGTTGGGCTTGCAGTGGGACGAGGGCCCGGAGGTGGGCGGCCCCCACAGCCCCTACAGGCAAAGCGAGCGCGGCGAGATCTATCGGAAAGCAGCCGACAAGCTGGTCGAGTCCCGCGCCGCGTACCCGTGCTATTGCACGCCGGAGGAGCTCGCCGAGCGACGCAAGGCGGCGCAGGCGCAACGTCAGACGCCGGGTTACGACGGTCGCTGTCGCAACTTGTCACCCGAGGAGCGGGCGCGGTTCGAAGCTGAGCGTCGGTCTTTCGCTCTTCGCTTCGCGGTCCCGGTCGATCGCAAGGTCAGCTTCCACGACGAGGTGCTGGGCGAGATAGTCACGGCCACGGAACAGATCCCGGACTTCGTCATCCAACGATCAGACGGCACCCCCACCTACATGCTCGCAGTGACGGTCGACGACGCGGACATGCAGGTCAGTCACATCATCCGAGGAAACGATCTCGTCGCTTCAACGCCCCGGCAGTTGCTGCTGCGCGAAGCGTTGGGCATAACGGAGACCCCGGTGTTCGCGCACCTGCCGATGCTCGTTTCGGAGACCGGAAAGCCCCTGTCCAAGAGGTGGGGGGATGTGTCGGTGCGCGCCTATCGCGACCAAGGATTCCTACCGGAGGCCATGGTCAATTACCTGGCCCTCCTGGGGTGGTCGTACGACGACAAGACGAACATCTTCTCGGTCGACGAGCTGATAGAGAAGTTCTCGTTGCAGCGAGTGGGGAAGAACCCGGCGGCCTTCGACGTCGCGAAGCTCGAGTGGTTGAACCTCCACTACATCAAACAGATGGACACGGATGAGCTCGTCGAACGCCTCGTTCCGTTCTGCTTGCGCGAGGGCATCCCCGCGGACACCCCCGAGGGCCGTCAGAAGCTACGTGAGGTTGCCCCCCTCATCATCGAACGTCTGCGTCGTCTGGATGAGGCTCCCCCCATGGTCCGATTCCTGTTCGCTCGAGGGGAGCCCGACGAGAAGGCGAAAAAGGTGCTCGAGGGACAAGAGGACTACCTGGCAGCGGCGCGCGCCGCCCTCGAGGGCCTCGACGAGTGGACCGCACCGGCGATCGAGCAAGCGCTGCGCTCGCTGGCGGCCGAGCGCGAGCTGAAACCCAAGCAAGCTTTCCAGCCGATCCGGGCTGCGGTCACGGGGACGCTGGTGTCTCCGCCGTTGTTCGAATCCCTCGAGATCCTGGGCCGCGATGAGACGCTGGCACGCCTGGCAACGGACTAAACTGGGCTAACCTTCCGACGGTTTCGCACGTCGAACGTTGCAGTGGGGCGTGGGGTAACCTGGCAGCCCGACGGATTCTGGTTCCGTTAGTCCTGGTTCGAATCCAGGCGCCCCAGCGAGCGGAAAAGCTTGGCCCGGTAGTCTAGTTGGCCTAGGACGCCGCCCTCTCAAGGCGGAGACCACGGGTTCGAATCCCGTCCGGGCTACGAGATCGATAAGAAGAAGAGGAGCGAGCGATGAACCCGACGGACCTAGTCGAAAGGCCGTACCTGAAGGACGACCTTCCCGACTTTCGTCCGGGCGACACGGTGCGCGTTCACGTGCGAGTTGTCGAGGGCGAGCGGGAGCGCGTCCAGGTGTTCGAGGGCATCGTTATCCGCCGGCGGGGCAGCCAGCTGTCCGAGACGTTCACCGTCCGGAAGATCTCCTTCGGCGTGGGAGTCGAGCGGACCTTCCCCATCCATACGCCGATGATCGCCAAGATCGAGGTTATGACCCGGGGTGCCGTGAGACGCTCGAAGCTCTATTACCTTCGTGACCGCGTCGGCAAGAAGGCCAAGGTCAAAGAGCGCCGACAGGCCTAGTGCAACGTCAGTCGAGGGAGCACTGATTGGCTATCAGATCCCCGCAAGCTCCCGATCGGTCCGCTGAGGAGCTATTCGCCGAGGTCTCATTCCGCAGGGCATTTCCCAAAGAGCCCGTGCTCGTACCGAAGCACAAGCCTTTCTGGCGGGAGCTCCCGGTGCTCGTTGTCATCGCTTTCGCGGTGGCGCTTCTCCTGAAGTCGTTCGTGCTCCAGGCCTTCTACATCCCGTCTGCATCGATGGAGGAGACGCTTCAGATCGGCGATCGGGTCCTCGTGGAGAAGATGTCCTACCGGATCGGCGGTCCTAGCCATGGTGACGTGGTGGTCTTCGAGAAGGATCTCAACCCCGCGGTGATCCTCCCGAACGAGAGTGACTCGGTGTTCGAAAAGATCGGGGACGCATTCAAGGGCCTGTTCGGTTTCCCCACGGGGGACTCCCAGGACTACATCAAGAGGGTCATCGGGGTCGCGGGGGACACCGTCGAAGGACGGAATGGCCGGGTGTTCGTGAACGGGAAACCGATCGAGGAGCCCTATCTCCAGGAAGGTGTGCAGACGTCGAGCTTCGGCCCCGTCGACATCCCGGAGGGTCAGATCTTCGTGATGGGCGACAACCGCACCAACTCGGCCGACTCGAGAGAGTTCGGCCCCGTCGCCATCGACACCATCGTCGGCCGGGCATTCCTGCTCATATGGCCACCTACAGACTTCGACACCCTCTAGGCTGTACCGATGTCCACAGAAGAAACGGGGTCGTCGCGCGCCGAGACAGACGACGCCGATAAGACTTCAGTTGTAAGCGAGCCCGGCGGCCCGGACTCCAAGGCAGAGACGACGGTGACGCCCGCGGCCTCTGCCGCGCCCGAAGAGAAGACGGCAACCCCTGCTGCCCAACGCCCCACCGTCCAGGTCCAAAGAGCTCCTGCAAATCAGAAGAAGAAGAGAAGCGTTCTCGCGAAGGTGACGGAGATACCGATCCTCATCCTCTTGGCCTTCGGGATCGCGATCCTCATCAAGACCTTTCTCGTGCAGGCCTTCTACATCCCGTCGGGCTCGATGCTGCCCA
>JAXDJL010000331.1:0-2506 GCA_034665685.1 Actinomycetota bacterium
GTTTGCTGGTCCCGCTCCTGTTGCATCTCGAGCCGGCGGCCTCGGCGCGGCTCACCCAACCCGGGGACTGCGTGGGACGGGTCGGGGGGCTCGACCTCCAGACGGCCACGATCGCCGAGCTCCGGACTGCGCTCGCCTCCGGTCGGCTCACTTCGGAGGAGCTGGTCGATGCCTACCTCGACCGCATCAACGCCTACGACCCCAAGCTCAACTCGATGCGCCATCTCAACCCTCACGCGCTGGACGAGGCGCGGAGGATGGATGCGCTCAGAGCTGCAGGGAAGGCGCACGGCGCGCTGTTCGGCATCCCGATCCTCCTGAAAGACAACGTTAATACGAAGGACATGCCGACGACGGCGGGCTCGCAGGCGTTGCGCGGCAGCATCCCCCTTAACGACGCCGTCATCACGAAGAAGCTCGAGGGGGCCGGCGCGATCGTCCTCGGCAAGCTCAATCTCTCGGAGTTCGCGGGTTGGGTCGATCTGCGGATGCCCCCCGGCTACAGCTCTCTCGGCGGACAGGTCGTCAACCCTTACAACTACGGAGACCCCAGCGGGTCGAGCGCCGGGTCGGGTGTAGCGGCGACGATGGCGTTCGCGGCCGCGACGATCGGTACCGAGACGTCCGGAAGCATCCTCAGCCCCAGCAACGCGAACAGCGCGGTAGGGATCAAGCCGACGACGGGGCTCGCCTCGAGGCGCGGCATCTTGCCGTTGGCTCCCAGCTTCGACACTCCGGGACCGATCGTGAGGAACGTCTCCGACGCGGCTGCGATCCTCAGCGCGATCGCCGGCGTCGACAAGAAGGATCCGCGCACGCTCGACGCCAAGGGACAGATGCCACCTCATCATGACTACACGCGCTTCCTCGACGACGGCGCGCTCAAGGGTGCGCGCATCGGTTACAGCGAACAGGATCGCGAGGACCTCAACTCCGAGGAGCGGGCCGTTTTCGATCGCGCCCTGAAGGACCTGAAGCGCGAGGGGGCGACACTCGTGACGACCGATACGCATTACTGGTCGGAGTGGGTGGGTCTCGTCGAGATCGCCGCCGTGCCGAACGAGTTCAAGACCTCGCTTAACGAGTACCTGGCGGAGCAAACGAAGAAAAGCTTGAGGGTGCACACGCTCGGGGAGATCGTTCAGTACAACGAGGGGCACCCCAAGAAGATGAAGTACGGACAGACCCTGCTGCAGGGCTCGGACGCGACGCTGGGGAACATGGACGAGCCGACGGCCATCGCGAACCGCACGGCCGCGATCGAAGGGGCCCGACTGGCGATCGACACGACGCTTGCCGCCGACGAGCTGGACGCCATAGCGGCTCCCGGTCCCACTTACGCGAACCTGTCGGCCTCGGCCGGGTATCCGACCGTGATCGTTCCCGCCGGCTACACGAACGGGGGCCGGGATCCCTTGGGCCTCAGCTTCCTCGCCTCGGCCTTCGATGAGCCGCAACTCATCTCCTTCGCCTTCGACTACGAGCAAGCGAGCCAGCGGCGCGTGCCTCCGACCGAGGCCAACCCCGACCTCCTCGACAAGGGCTGTGGGTAGCCCGTTTCATCCCCTGCCTCCCGGGAATAGTTGACATAGCAACGAAGTTTCACCCGGTAGAGGCTTCACCTGGGGGCCGGCCGGAAAGAGGAGGGAACACCATGGATCTAGGACTGCTTCTGCTGCGCGCGGCGCTGGGTGTGCTGATCGCGGCGCACGGAGCCCAGAAGCTCTTCGGTTGGTTCGGCGGTTTTGGGATCGAAGGAACCGGCGGGTGGCTCGAGTCGATGGGGTTCAAGCCCGCCAAGCTGCAGGCCGCGGTCGTGGGGCTCTCGGAGTTCGGCGGAGGGCTGCTGATCGGGGCCGGCCTGTTGACGCCGCTCGGCGCCCTGGCGGTCGCCGGCGTGATGTTCGTTGCCACGATCTCGGTGCACTGGACGAAGGGATTCTTCAACGGGACCGGTGGATTCGAATTCAACTTCCTCATCTACTTCGCCGCTGTCGCCTTGGCGTTCATCGGGCCCGGCCGCTATTCACTCGACCATGCTTTCGGCTGGCATCTCGCCGGTACCGAGTGGGGCTTGGTCGCTCTCCTGGGAAGCGTTGCCGCCGGCACCCTGGTGTTGGCGATGCGCAAACCGGCGCCACAAGCGAAGGCGGCCTGACGTGAGCTCGCCCGTCGACCCCCGCACCGTTATCGGCCACGTGCATCTGAAGGTCTCCGATGTTGACCGCTCGGAGGAGTGGTACGGGCGCGTCCTGGGCTTCGAGACGATGGCCCGGTACGGCGCGGACGCGGTGTTCATGTCGGCGGGCGGCTATCACCATCACCTCGGGCTCAATCAATGGCACAGCAAAGGAGCGTCACCAGGCGATCCGAGGAAGCCCGGCCTCTTCCACTTCGCCGTGTTGTATCCGGATCGCGCCGCATTGGCTCGCGCGCTCAAGAGGGTTGTTGACGCGGGCGTCGAGATCGACGGCGCGGCCGACCACGGCGTGAGCGAGGCGCTGTA
>JAXDJL010000332.1:0-3738 GCA_034665685.1 Actinomycetota bacterium
GCAAACGGTGAAGGGTGCGTACAGAGACGCCGAGAAGCGCCTTGCCTACTCGCCTCTTATCAAGCCGAACGATGCACCGGCCGACGACCAGCGCCTATACGGCGTTCAGTACGGAACGATCTGGGACACGATCGCGTACACGGTCACCGGCGCGCTCGGTAACTGGATCGACTCCCCCATCGGCTTGAACGCAGACGGCATCGACAACGAGATGTCGCTGTCCCACCTCAGCAACTGCGGACTTGGCTCTTGCTTCGAGCCGGACGTCGAACAGCTGCACGTCGACGGGAACAAGTCGCTCATCTACTCGATGATCAACTACAGCCTGAAGCCCGAGGACAAAACGTTCCGCACGAAAGGGAAGGTCGGCTACGTCTTCAACAGAGGCGTCGTCTCGGCCCCCACGAAGCTCAAGACCACCCCTCCGAAGTTCACCAAGCTGCCGACCCAGAAGGACATCCCGGATGGACAGCTGACGCCTCTCAACGAGTACATCCAGGAGTTCAAAGTCAAGGGTCCCAAGCAAGGCGTCTACAACGGCGGGATCGAAGTGACCATCACCTGCGCGAACGTGCAAGGGGCGAGTGGCTGCGCGCTTGAACGGGCGGTTCTCGAGCGTAAGAAGGCCGAAGAAGACCTCGTGCAGGGCGAGGACTGGGAGCTCGTCAACTCCTATTACAACCAGGGCGCCTACGCACAAGCGGGCCAGGCGTTGCACGCGAACTTCCCCAAGCCCGGCCTGTATCGGGTCCGGATCGACGGGAACGGAACGAGCGGATTCTTCACGACGAACATCAACTTCACGAAGGAGAAGGGCTGGGAGGATCCCGGCCAGATCGGTTACCGCGTCACGAACATGAACTTCTGGAAGATGATGCGGCGGTTCACCAAACCGGGCCTCGGGAAGTTGACCCCCGGCAAGATCGCGACGACGCGGAAGTGGCGACGCAAGTACGACACGATCGTCGTCACGAACAAGGTGTACAAGAAGCTCGCGCCCAAGCTGCTGCAATGGGTCAAGGTCAACAACGGGAACCTCGTGCTGACCGACAAGGCCCTCAAGATGCTCCCCAAGCTGGGCATCACCAAGGGAGGCATCGGGTACGGCAAGTACTACGCCGGATACACGAACTTCGCTACGGCCGGCAAAGAGGTGACCTACAAGGATCCCCTCGCGCACAAGATCAATCTTCCGGGCGCTGCGGAAGGGCAAGGCGGCGACGAAGTGCATCGCCGGCAGACCTACGAACCGGTTCCGCTGGGCTTGGCGATCCAGACTCCGGACGGCGACGATGCCTTCAACGCTCCGGTATGGCACGTCGAACGGGCCTTCTGGCAGAAAGCGCGAGGCAGACAACGCGCGGTGGGCACGACCGCCAGCACCAACCAGATCTCGTACGGCGAGATCAAATTCCATGGGGGACGGATCCGCATCATCGGTGGATTGCTGCCGATGCCGACGGAGAAGTTCGACCATCCGTTCGGCCTGGCGAGCTACGGGCTGACCTATGCGGGTTACCAGATGCTGCAGAACTCACTCACGTGGGTGAAGCACCCGCAACAGAGATAGTCGAACGTTCGAGGCATAGAAAGAGGGGCTCCCGTTTGGGAGCCCCTCTCCTGGCAAGCGCACGACCCAACTACAGGATCTCGCGGTCCCTCTCTCGCACAACGGTCCGCGTCTCGGCGGGAACATCGCGGCGACCCCACACCAACAAGGTGAAGAGAAGCCCGATGACGCCCACGATCATCAAGATGATCCCGACCGTGTCGAGGTCGATCCCCGACACCTCGGTCTCGAGCGCGAACGTGAGGACCGCTCCGATCGCGACTAGGAACAGACTTGCTCCGATACCCATCTGATGTACCTCCTCCGGCTATCGAGGCCGGGTTGGCTTGTTTCCCTTGGCGATAGCGTGTTACCCGGCCATCCAGAGGGGCAAACAGCGGGCATTTCGGGCATGCCAGGGCCTAAGCGGGGGCGGCTATCGCTCCTCCGGACGCCTTGTCGGACAGCACCGCTCTCGCCGCGTTCCTGCCGGGAGCGCCGCAGACCCCGCCTCCGGGGTGCGTTCCGGAACCGCATAGGTAGTAGCCGGGGAGAGGCGACCGGTACCGGTGCCAGGTGCTCGCCGGCCGCTTCTCGAACAGCCACTCCGGGAGGATCTCTCCGTGGAAGATGTTGCCCCCGGTCAGCGCGAACCGTTCTTCCAGGTCGGGGGGGCCGAGGACGAGTCGGCCCTCGATCAGATCGGACAGCCCAGGGGCATAGCGTTCGATCGTCGCGATGACCGTGTCGCCGATCTCCTCGCGACGCTCGTCCCACGAGCCCTCCGCCAAGGTGTACGGCGCGTACTGAGCGAAGATCGAGAGGGTGTGCTTGCCGGCCGGCGCGAGGTCGGGCTCGGAAGCGCTTTGTATCCACGCCTCGCAGAACATGTTCTCCGCCGGACGGCCCTCGGCCGCGGCGCGGCACGCCTCCTCGAGGTAATCGATCGACGGTGAGATCGTGATCGTCCCGAGGTGCTCCGGTCCGGGAGCGTCTCCGGAACCCATGCCGGTGAACTTCGGAAGACCGGAGAGCGCGCAGTTGACCTTCACGACCGTGCCCTCGGTGGGCAGGAGCTCGACGTCTTCGAAGAACTCGGGAGGAACTCCTGCGTCGCGCAGAAGGGCCGCGCTCCGCTTCGGGTCGGCGTTCGAGCACACGACGTTCGCCTCGATCTCCTCGCCTGAGGCAAGCACGACCCCACTCGCGCGCCGCTGTCCCTCGTGCTTGATCTCTGCCACCTCACACTCGGTTCGGATCTCGCCGCCCGCTGCGCGCAGCTTGTCGGCGAGCTGCGAGGTGATCGCGCCCATCCCTCCCCTGACGAAACCCCACACGCCAGACTTGCCCGTCGCCTCACCGAACGCGTGGTGGAGGTAGATGTACGCGCTGCCCGGCGTGCGCGGGCCCGCGGCGCTCCCGATGATCCCTTGGGAGGCCATCAGCCCCTGGATCAGGTCGGATTCGAAGTACTCCTCGCACAGGTCGGCGATCGATCCGTCGACGGTCCGCTTGAACAGATCGGGGACCTCGGATCGTCTGAAGTGACGCCGGGCTTGTTTCCTCGTGGCCGGGTAGGTAAGCAGAGGACGGAGTTTGCGGGAGGCCTCCTCGAACAGCTCTTCGAACTTGGGGAGAGCGTCGGCGTCCTTACGAGAGACCTGCGCCACCGCGTCGTGACGCTTCTGGGGATCCCTCCACAGCGTGAGCCCGCCTCCATCTTCGTAGGGAGCGAACAACTCCGGCTCCTTCGCCCTGACGTCCAGCTCCAGGCCGAGCTCGCTGATGATGTCCGGCAGGAGGAGCGAAAGCGAGTAGGAGGCCGTAGAGATCCGGAAGCCGGGGAACAGCTCCTCCGTCACGCATGCGCCCCCGATGCGATCGCTGCGCTCGAGTACGACGACCTTCAGCCCGTCGCGCGCCAGGTAGTTCGCGCACACGAGTCCGTTGTGGCCGGCGCCGACCACGATCGCGTCGTACGAAGCGGTCACTAAGCAGTGGCTCCTTCACTCTGGATCACTTCGTACATCCACACTTCCGATGCGGTGCCGGCGGGTTTGGGCTGGGAACCATCGGCCTTCCGTTCGGCCCCCTTGTGTCCCTGCGTGAACGCGCTGCTGCTCATCCAGGCTTGGAACGACTCCTTGGAGTCCCAGCGCGTGTAGACGAGATATTTGTCACCCGCGCCG
>JAXDJL010000333.1:0-9672 GCA_034665685.1 Actinomycetota bacterium
CGAGCGCGAGCTCGACGCAACTACGTCCTCCGGCGGATGCTGGCTCTCGGGAAGATCACCATCGATCGAGCTCGCGCTGCGGCCGCAACGCGGGTGAAGGTGCGGTCGGATCCACCACGCATCCGAACCCGGCAGCCTTACTTCGTCGAAGCCGTCAAGCAGGAGGTCCTTCGCAACGACGCTTTGGGGGCCAACGAGATAGATCGGGCCAAGGCGTTGTGGCAGGGCGGGCTCAAGGTGCAGACAACACTGATCCCCGAGATGCAGCGAGCCGCCGAAGACGCGGTGGCCCAGATCCTGAACCAGCCCGGGGATCCGGCCGCGGCCCTCGTAGCCCTGAGGCCTCGCACGGGCGAGATCGTTGCGATGGTCGGCGGGAAAGATTGGAGCGCGTCTCAGGTGAATCTGGCACTCGGTCGCGCGGGAGGTGGATCGGGACGTCAAGCCGGGTCCACCTTCAAGCCCATCGATGCAGCGGCGGCGATGGAACAAGGGATAGGACTGGCCTCCAAGTACGAGTCCTCTCCCGCCGTCTTCACCGGCCTCGATGGATCGACTTGGAGCGTTAGGAACGCCGAGGGAGGGGGCTCGGGGCTCCTTCCTTTGGACGAGGCGATGGTCCATTCCGTCAATGCTGTCTACGCTCGTCTCGGACTGGACATCGGCGCGGGTGCGATCGCCTCTCAGGCCCGGCTGATGGGCATCCGCGCGAAGCTCCCCCCTCACCCTTCGATCGCCCTCGGGTCCGCCGACGTCAGCGTCCTCGACATGGCGGCCGCGTACGCGACGCTTGCCAACCACGGCACCGCGGTGCAGCCGACGACGATCGAGAGGATCGATCTTCCCGATGGACGCGCGATTTTGCCGGAGCAGGAGAAAGTTCGATCGGCCGTGTCACCGGGGAACGCATTCCTCCTGACGAAGGTTCTGCAGCAGGTCATCGCGCGCGGCACGGGTACGGCCGCGGCCATCGGCCGGCCCGCTGCAGGCAAGACCGGGACGACGAACAACTATTCGGACGCATGGTTCGTCGGCTACACGCCCCAACTCGTGGCGGCCGTCTGGGTCGGCTACCCCGAAGGGTTGATACCCATGACGAACGTGCACGGGATACGCGTCTTCGGGGGAACGTTCCCCGCCCTCATCTGGCGAAGCTTCATGACCGAGGCGCTGGAGGGCGCTCCGATCCGGCGCTTCGAGCTACCGGAGAACGAGCTCGTGACGGTCGACATCGATCCGAAGAGCGGTCTCCTGGCAGCTCCGTGGTGCGAGGGCGAGCCGAAGACCATGTTGCGACAGCTCGCTCCGCTCGAATACTGCCCTCAGCCTCCTCTAGAGCCATCGCCGACTGCCGAGCCCAGTCCGTCCAAAAGCCCCACGCGCAGGGACGGTCGTCCGTCGCCGTCACCCTCCGGCGAGCCCGAACCGAACACCTCTCCGTCCCCGGACGGAAAGCCCGAGCCATCGCCCACCCCGACGAAGAAGAAGAAATAACGAGAGACGCTACGGAGTGCGTAGCCACCGGGGGCGCCGGTCGTGCTCCTCATGGTTGGGATCCAACTCGGGGTCGTCCAGCAGCTCCCTCATGTGGTCGAGCGTGACCGCGAACTCGGACATCTTTCCGTCGAAATCGGTGATCGTCTCGCGGGTGCCCGCCATGATCTCGGTTGCTCTCCGCCGAGCGTTTGCCAGAAGAGCCTCGGACTCTTCCTTCGCGCCTCTGACCATCTCGGTCGCGGCTGCCTCGGCGGCCGCTCTGATCTCCTCTATGTGACGCTCGGCCTTGGTGCGGGCATCGAGGATCTTCTTCTTCGTCTCGGCACGCAGCGTTTTCACTTCGGCCTTCGCGTCGGCGCGCATCTGCTCGACCTCCGCCTTCGCCTCGGTACGTTGACCCGTTATCTCCTCGTCGGCCTTGGCGATCAGCTTCGTGATGTGTTCCTGGGTTTGGTTGCGCAGCAGCGTTACCTCTTGGTCTGCTTCTGCGCGCAACGCGGCGACCTCCGCGGTTGCTTCCTTGCGAACGTCGTCCGCTTGCTCTTCCGATCGGGCGCGCAGCGCGTCCGCATCTTTCTGAGTGACATCGCGAAGCTTCGTGGCGGCGTCGTCTGACTCTTCTTTCAGCCGCGCGATCTCCGCGTTCGCCGCGTCCCAGATCGTCCGGATCTCCTCCTCGACCGCGACCCGCTCCTGTGCTATCCGAGCTCGCTCGACGGCAGCGTCGTCCTCCGCCTTCGCCATGGCCGCAGCAACCTCGCCCCGTCCCCCCTCGCGGATCTTCTCGGCCTCGCGCTCCGCGGCCGCTTTCAGCTTTGCCGTCTCGGCCTTCGCTTCCTTCTTGGCGCGCGCCACAAGGGCCGCTGCTTCCTTCTCCGCGGCCTTCCGCAGGCGCGCCTTCTCCGTCTCGAGCTCCTTGGCGACGGCCGCGAGCTTCTTCGTGCGCTCCTCTTCCAGCGCACCAACAGCGGCTGTGCGCTCGGCCTTGGCCGCGTCGCGCAGCTCCTGCGCTTCTTGCTCTGCTCGGGAGCGGATCTCGCCGGCGATCCCCTCCGCTTGGCGCCGCGCTTCCGCCAGCTCATCGAAGACGCGGGTGAACAGAACGCCCGCCTCATGATGAGCGAGCTCGGTTACCTGCGCCGCCTTCTCGCGCGCGTCATCCTCTACCGAGAGCACGATCTGCTGCGCATGCTGCGCCGCGGTGGCCTGCGCTTCGGCGATCTGTCGTTGGCGCATCTCCGAGATCTCGCTCTCGGTTGCCGTGCGCAGTCCGGTGACCTCTTGCTCGCCGCGAGAGCGCGCGGCGCGAAGCTCTTCCTCGAGAGCCTTCTTCGCCTCACGCGCCTCTGTGTTGGCGCGAGCAACTAGCTCTCTCGCTTGCTCCTCTGCTTCCTCCGACCGCGATTCGATCTCTCGGGTACGCGTTTCGATCACTGCGCGCGCCTCGGCGATCTGAGCGTTCGCCTCGCGCCGCAACTCCACGATCTCCCCCTGGACGCGCGCGCGGATCTCGGCCGCCTCGCGCTCGGCGCTCGTCTTCGCCAGTTCGAGCTGCTGGTTACAGGCCTCGAGCGTCGCTTCCCTGAGGTTCGCCACCTCCACCTCAGCGGCCGCCCGGAGCGCGGCGATCTCCTCCTCGGCCCGGAGGCGCGCTGCCTCGGCGCGGGCGCGGATGAAGTCCGAACGCTGCTCGGCCCCCTTCGACTCGGACCCCTTCTCGGACGGCGCTCGCTCCGCAGGGGTCCTGGGAGGGGCGGCATCCGATGGTTTCGCGGCGGGTACCTCCCGGGGCGGGGCGTCGGCGCCGAGGAGGTAGCTACGCAGGGAGCGCAGCTCGGCGTCCTTCGTGACCGCCTTGGGGGGGACCTTCGTGGCGCTGCCTCCTGCCGCTCCCGACAACCATTCGGCCTTTTGGGCGGGGGGCGTGTCCTGACGCTTCTGGGGTGCGGCCTCGGCCGCCTCCGCGGGTCGGGCGGCGGCGGGCGCCTGAGCGGCAGCCGGCTTCGGGGACGTCTTCGGAGTCGTGGGAGTCGGCGCAGCGGCCGGCGCTCCCGCAGCCCTCGCGGTGGATCCGGACACTCGGGAGGCGGCGGGGGCGGGGCGGGCCGCTCGGGGAGCGGCGGTTGGCCCCTCGCCGGCGCTCTTCTCCGAACGAGTGCCGGGGTCCGCCTTCTTGGAACGAGCCGAGGTGGCCGGCTTCTCCTTGAGACCCTCGTCGGTGAGGTCTATCGCCGACAGGGCGCTTGCGACCTGCTCTCGCGCCGCCTCGAAGGCCTGATCTACCTCCGCCCGAAGCGAATCAAGCTCTGCGCCCTCGCCTTCAGAGGGCACTACGTGCCCCTCCGGACAAAGGCCGTCGACCACTTCCGTCTCTTTGCCGCACGTCTCACAATAGGCCTTGCCCATCTTGGAAATGATAAGAGCGGCCCCCCGTTTCGAGCGACTTTGACTGAACGCATTATCGGCCCGCGGGGGGCGGAATAGATAGGCCCCGAACTCTTGGTGCACTCACTACGGCCTCGCCCGCTCCCTGGGCACCCTAACCACTGCGCGGGTCCCGCCGTCGGAGCTGAGCTCGAACCGCCCGCCGAGCTCCTCTATCAGCGACCGGACGATCTGAAGGCCCAAACGCGACCCTTTCTCCTGATCGCCGTTCAGGCCGATGCCGTTGTCCCTCACCACCACGCTGACCTCGTCTCCGGCCCCCGAAAGCTCCACGTGCAGATCCCCGCCCGAACCCTCCGGGAACGCGTGCTCGATCGCGTTCTGCATCAGCTCGGTGACGGTCACGGCCAACGGCGTTGCCAGGTCCGCGCCGACGAGACCGATGGATCCCGTGACCTCTATGTTGATCTGCTCCTCGGGGAAGACGAGCCCCTCGCGCACCATCGCAGAGATACGCCGCACGACGTCTCCGAAATCGACATCGTGCGAGGCGTCCTCCGACAGCGTTTCGTGCACCAGAGCGATCGAGCCGATCCTCAGGACGCTCTCGGTAAGAGCCTCCTTCGCCTCCGCCGACTGCAATCTCCTGCTCTGGAGTCGCAGCAAGGACGCTATCGTCTGGAGATTGTTCTTCACGCGGTGGTGGATCTCGCGGATCGTCGCGTCCTTCACTGAGATCTCTCGCTCCTTCCGGCGGACCTCACTGACGTCGCGAGCGAGCACCAGAGCCCCCGCCGTCCCATCTGTCACCAGGAGAGGCATGACTCGCAGTAAGACGAAGGAGTCACCCAGCACGAGCTCTCCGTCGAGCAGACGACGCGTGGCGAGCGCCTGCCGAACGGGGCTCTCGCCGAGATGCAACTCATCGAGGGTCCGGCCCACGATGTTCTCCTTGACCCCCAAACGCCTCAGCGCGGACAGCGCGTTCGGCGAAGCCCATTCGACAAGTCCTGCTGAGTCGAGCAGGAAGAGCCCATCGCCGACACGTGGCCAGTCGCCGCGCGGCCGATCCGGCCAGGGGAACCACCCGCGACAGATCATGTTCGATACCTTGTCGGCCGCGTCCAGATAAACCTCCTCCAGACGTCCCGGGCGGCGGGACGTGTGGGGGCTTCCCTCCTTCGTGAGAACGGCTACGACCCGGTCCCGGTAACGCACCGGAACGGCGTCCATCCTGATCGGGAGCCCGTCGACGAGCACGGGTTCCTCCTGCGCCCAGATCTCGCCCTCGCGCCAGGCGCGCTCGACTATCGGCTGCTCCGGCTGGGTCACGCGGGTTCCGACGAGGTCTTGTGGGTAAAGGGTCTGGGACGTGAAGGGTCTGACCTGGGCGGCGATCTCGAATACCTCTTCGTCGGCCGCCTTTACGTAGAGGAAGAGGTCGGAGAACGAAAGGTCCGCGAGGACCTGCCAGGCGGAACAGAGGATCCGAAGATGCTCGGCTTCCTCTGCCGTGACGTCGGCGACGGAGCGGATACGGTCTGCGAGAGTTGCCATCGCCCCATCGTACGTAGAGAGAAAGGCAAAGCGTCTTGCGCATCGCCGTCCTGTCCGACATCCACGGCAATCTGCTCGCTTTCGATGCGGTGATGACCGACCTGGAGCGGCAGGCTCCGGACCAGATCTGGTGCGGCGGGGACCTCGGCTGGGGAGGGCCGTGGGCGACCGAGTGCGTCCAGCGGGTGCGGGAGGCCGGGTGGATCACCGTCAAGGGGAACACCGACGTCTGGATCGCCGGAGATCCCCAGACGATCAGCTCATCGGAGGACCGGCAGCTCCACGAAGCGATGGCGGCGCAGCACAACATCTCCAAGGACGACGCTAACTGGCTGATCAACCTCCCCCTCGGTCACCATGCCCCCGGGTCGATGCTGCTGGTCCACGGCACACCGAAATCGCCCTTCGAGGCGCCTCTGCCCAGCGCTCCCGCGGCCGAGTTCGAGCCCTATCGCGACCAGGCCCAGATGGTCATCTTCGGTCACGTTCATCACGCTTACACGAGACGCCTCTCCGACGGCACCCTCGTGTGCAACTCGGGGTCGGTGGGCTTGCCGATGGACGCGGAGACGGCCTGCTACCTGATCATCGACCTCGAGGGCCCGGAGTTCGCCCTCCGGCACCGCCGAGTCGAGTTCGACCGCCGCGCCGTGATCGCCGAGGCGCGAAGGACTCCGGCGCCGCTCGGTCCCTGGCTATTGGACAAGATGCGCGCGAGCTGATGGAGCCCAAGCGTTACACCGTTGAGGAAGCGAACGCCCTCTTGCCCTACCTCGCTCCCGCGCTCGTCGAGCTGCGCGAGAAGTGGGAGGAGGCAAACGAGGTGCAGCGGACGAGGGCGCGCGTCGCTATGTCGAACGGGGGGCCGCGACATATGGAGGACGGTTCCGAGGTGCTCGATCGCGTCGCCGAGCTGATGGAACGACTGCAGGGGTGGGGCGTCGAGGTGCGCGATGTAGGTGCCGGCCTGGTCGACTTCCCCACGACGGTCGAAGGCGAAGACGCGTTCCTGTGCTGGCGCCTCGGCGAGCCCGAGGTGGCGCACTGGCACTCAGGCGACGACGGGTTCGCGGGCCGGAGGCCCCTCTAGCGGATAGAGGTCAGCGTCCCGAGAAGCGAGGGGCTCTCTTCTCCCCCATCGCTCGAAGGCCCTCCTGTAGATCGTCGCTCGCGTAGGCCTCGGCCACGAGGTCATCCACGCCGGCCACCGCTTCGGGATCGCGAGATCGTCCCGCGCCCAACCGATCGACGACCACCTCGATGGCTCTCTTCGCTCCGCGCACGGACAGGGGGGCCGCGCGGGCGATCCGTTCGGCGAGCTCGTTCGTGACGGAGTCCAGCTCACCCTCCGACGCGCAGCGGGTCAGGAGACCGGCCCGTTCGGCCTCGACCCCGGAGAACACGCGCGCGGTCATCAACACTTCTTTGGCCACGGCGATGCCTGCGAGGAGAACGAGGCGTTCCACATTCTCGAAGTTGACGACGATGCCGAGGCGCGTCGAGGGGATCCCGATCTTCGCGTCGTGTGCGCCGATCCTGAAGTCACACACCGTGGCCAGCTGGAGCCCCCCACCGAGAGCGGCGCCCTGGACGCACGCGATGGTCGGGACCGGGTGATGGGCGACCGCCTCGAGCATGCGCTCGAATGCGGCCAGGAAGCTCGCCGCGCCGGGTCCCGACACCGCTGCAAGATCGGCACCTGAACAGAACACGTTCCCGCGCCCTCGGAGGATCACGACGCGCACGTCAGATCGCGTCTCCAGAGAGGCGAGCGCATCCACGATCGAATCGCACATCTCGATCGAAAGAGCGTTCCGCGACTCGGGCCGGTTCAGCGTGAGGGTCACGATGGAGCCGCCCTCGGTCTCGACGAGCGGCACTAGTCGATGACCGCTATGACGTCGCCTTCCTGTACGACCCCGCCCTCCTGCACCCGGATCTCAGAGACCGTCCCAGAGGCCGTTGCCTCGACGGGGATCTCCATCTTCATGGACTCGAGGATGCAGAGGGTGTCGCCCTCCTCCACCGCATCACCGGCTGACACGACGACCTTCCACACGTTGGCGACCATCTCGGCCAGCACCTCTTCGCTCACGACGTCACGCGCTCATCGCTCGCCCAGGAGCGCACCGCCGAGCGATCCGGAGGGTCCGGAAGCGTCAGCGCCGCCCGCGCCTCGGCGGGAGTGGCAACGCGTCTCCCCGCTAGTTGCACGAGCGAGGCTGCGGCCTCGACGAGCGCGCCGTTCGAAGGAGCCATCTCGCCGGACGGCAGATAGAAGTTGTCCTCGAGGCCGACCCGGACGTTCCCTCCCAGAGATGCGGCCGCGGCAACCATCTCCCACTGCTTGCGGCTGATCGCGATCACTTCCCAGGTGCTCGGAGCGGGCAGGAGTGAGGCCATGTGAGCAAGGGTTCGTGCGTCCGCCGGCGCGCCGCCCAGAACGCCGAGGATCAAGGAGAACTGAATGGGAGTTCGCATCAGCCCCATGTCGATCAGAGGAGAGACGTTTCCGATGTGCCCTGTGTCGAAGCACTCGCACTCGGGTTTGACGCCCGCGTCGTTCATCTGTTCGAGGAGAAACATGATCTCCCCGAACGGGTTGGCGAAGACGAAATCGAAAACGATGCTCTTGCGCTTCGACGAGTACTTCGCGTAGTTCATCGAGCCCATGTTCAGGGCACCGATCTCCGGCTTGAGCGCCGTGATCTGATGCACACGCTGCTCGATCGGTACTCCGATCGCTCCCGTCGAAAGGTTGATGACGAGATTCGGAGCTGCGTCGAGGATCGCCAGCGTTATGTCGCGGTACTCCTCGATGCGGAAGCTGGGGCGTCCGTCCGGGTACCGGGCGTGGATGTGAACGACCGACGCCCCTGCGTCGAATGCCCGTTTCGCTTCGGCCGCGTATTCCTCGGGGGTATAGGGGATCCCGGGGCACTGCTCGCGATTCGCGGCCACGCCGCTGAGCGCGCAGGTGATGATGCAGGCGTCCACGGCCGAGAGGCTATCGCGTCCGCTCATGCCAACCCCTCGAACAGGTTCGCTTCGCTGGTACCGGGAGGAGCCCCGCGCAAAACGAATTCCTCGTATCCGAAAACGTCTTCAAAGAGGGGCGGGGGCATCGCCAGGAAGAAGGAGGTCTCCGAGATCTGGCTGCCGTGCGCCGCCATCGCGGCGCGCTTCTGCTCGAGGAACCGCCTAGCATCCACGACGGTCGTGACCAGGTCGTCGTCGATACCCGGCGGCATCTCTCCTTCGTCCAGACCAAGATCGATGTCCTCGTTGGTCATGCGCTCGAAGAGCCTTCGCATCCGGCCCTTCGAGATAACCGACTCGTACACCTTGGGAGTTCCCGCCATCTCCGCCGCCCGGACCCCTATGCGGTGGACCTGGATGTGGTCTGGATGCCCGTAGTTCCCCTCGGCGTCGTAGACCGTGAACACGTCGGCCTTCTCCTCGGTGAGGATCTCGGCCACTCGCTCCGTTGCGACGTCGGGGTCCGCCTTCCAGAAGGACTCGGGACGATCGTTCTCCGGCGTCCCCATCATCCCGGAGTCGACATAGCCGAGGTACTCGAGCCGCGACACGCCGAGGATCTTGCACGCGGCGTCGAGCTCCTGAACCCGCCTCTCCCACAACTTCTCGTCCGGCTTCAGGTACCCCTCCGGGACCTCACCGTTCTCCCCTCGTGTCGCGCTGATCATCACCACACGATGACCGTCGGCGACCGCTTGAGCCATCGCGCCCGCGGTCGCGATCGCCTCATCGTCGGGATGCGCATGAAAAACAACGAGCGTGCCCAACAGACCGGAAGCACGCCGTGCTTGCGCCACGGCCGCTCGACCCGCTTGGTGGCGGCCTGCTCCAGAGCCCTGCCGATCGAGATGCGGGTGTCGGCCGGGTCGATCAGGTCGTCCACGAAGCTCCACCCCGCCGCCACGTAAGGCGATATCTGATCGCGGATGACCGAAACCATGTTGTTGCGCGCCTCGACCTGTTCGTCCTCCGGCATCGCCTCGATCTGCTTGCGGAAGATGATGTTGACGGCCCCCTCGGGGCCCATGACCGATATCTCGGCCGTCGGCCACGCGAGGATGACGTCCGGCTCGAACGCCCGGCCGTTCATCACGTAGTAGCCGGCGCCATAACCCTTCCGCATGACCACCGTGAGCTTGGGCACGGTCGCCTCGGCAACGGCGAACAGCATCTTGGCTCCGTGCCGGATGATCC
>JAXDJL010000334.1:0-2780 GCA_034665685.1 Actinomycetota bacterium
TCGCGCACCAACGCATCGTCGTTCTCGAGCGCAGTGATCAATCCCTCGAGAACGACATCGTCCGAAGGATCGGCCCACCCGCTCCCACGCTCCTCGACGAGAACGGAGGCGCTCTCTCGAAGATCGATCGTAGGCGCGACGAAACGGCCGCTCATGGCGGAACCGCCGTCGTCTCCGCGCCGTGCGCTCATCGCTTCATCATCTGGCTCCCACGCGAGACGCTTCCGAAGAGGCGTGTTGTTCGAGCGCGTCCGAGATCAGACTGTGGAGCCGATCGCCGGGAACTCCCTTGAGCACGGTCACGGTCGCGCTGCTCGCGTGCTGTTGAGGCTGGTCGATCAAGCGCACGACTAATGGGCGCGTCCCGGGGGGGCCCATCGCGAACATCTCTTCGACGTCCAGATCGCCGGCCGTCGAATCGAGTAGCAGTGCATCGGGCGTCAACTCGCGGGCCAAGCGAACGGCCTCAAGAGCGTCGTCCGCCTCGCCGACCACCGTCCACCCCCACCCCTCGATGATGTGGCGGAGAGCATCCCGCGCGCCTACCCGAGGGTCTGCGACAACTAGCTCGATCGACATCGGGGGTCTCCTATGGTCATTCCTGGAAAAAGGGTATCCACGGGGAGAGGCCGATTCATCGAGCGAGGGGCGGAATCGGGACTAGGTCGAAGGTCCTAGTGACCGCCTGAGCCGGGCACTAGTTCGAGAGCTGGACGAGCTTTTCTCGGATCGCTTTCGAGGCGGCCTGGGTTCGGTTCGTGACCCTCAGCTTGCGGAAGATGCTCGAGAGATGGCTCTTTACCGTCTTTTCGCTGATGAACAGGGCCTCCGCGATCTCGTCGTTCGTCGAGCCCCGCGCGAGAAGCTTCAAGACATCGAGCTCCCTCTCGCTGAGTCCCGATGCCTCGCGCGGTTCCCCGCGTCCGCGCGCCAGCACGCGCTGCGCCACGGATGGGTGGAGGTACACGCCTCTCCCCGAAAGAGCGGTATCGATCGCCTCGAAGAGTTGTTTGCTCGTGGACTCTTTTAACAAGTAGCCGGACGCTCCCGACGCAAGTGCCTGGTCCACGTATTCCTCCGTGTCATACGTGGACAGCATCAGGACGGGTACTTGCGGATGAGCCTCGCGCAATTGTTTCAAGGTCCAGATCCCATCGTGATCCGGCATCCGCGCGTCGAGAAGAACGACGTCGATCTTTTCACCAGTCGCGTAAGACAACGCTTCGGGACCCGACGACGCCTCGATCACCTTCATCTTTAGAACGGTCTCGAGAAGCAGGCGAAGTCCTTCGCGCACGACGGGATGATCGTCGACGAGAAGAACGGTCTTCTTGGCTACTTCTTCCGGCATGTGCTCATTGTCCATGAGTCACGCACCTATCTCCAACTTCAACGTCGTTCCCTTACCTGGAGTCGACGCAACCGTGAATCGACCGCCGGCCAGATTGATGCGGGACCTGGTGAGTCCGAGTCCCTGATGCAGGCGGAACTCGGGCTCGTCTCCCGCCTCGGTATCGAACCCGGGACCGTTGTCCGTGACGGTGATCTCGATGCTGCCGTCTTCGAAAGCGAGCTTGACCTCGGTGTGTGCAGACGCCGCATGTTTGCGCACGTTGGTCAGCGCCTCTTGCACGAATCCGAATACGACGGCGATGATCTCCGCGTCAACATCTCGCGCCTCACCATCGATCGAGTACGCCACGTCCATCCCCCACTGCGCAGCGAAGTCGCTCGTGAAGCGATCGAGTCCACCGGCAAGATCGGTCCACTCGGGCGCGGTCGGGTTGAGCTCGAGGATGGCCCCCCGCAAACTGTCGAGTGCTTCCAGCACTGCCTGCCGCAACGAGGCGAGCATCTTGCGAGCAGCCTCGGGCTCGGTCAGCAGTTCGTCGAGCACCTCCATCTGGATCGCCACGTTCGTCAAGACCTGCGTGATGCCTTCGTGCATCACCGAAGCGATGCGGGCCCGTTCCTGCAACATCGCGTTGTTCCGGGTTGCGGATGAGTCCGCCGACCGTTCGGATGCGAAGGCGAGGATCGTGGCGCAGACATCGAGGAGGGACGACGGCAGGTCGCTGCCCTCGGTCGCGAGGACGAGCATCCCGTCGGGGGATCTCCCGGTGGCCCACGTCCTGGTGTCGGTTATCCCGACGGAGATGGCCGCTTCCGCAAGCAAGGCCGCATCACTTGCGGCGGACCCGCTCAGCTCCCCCTCCACCTCTTTCACCTTCTGGCGCCACTTCTTCCCCGAACCGCGCGCCGCGCTCGAAACCCGGATGCCCTTTCGCAGTTGCCGGACGGCCATGACGGGTGAACCGCCGGCCGCAGCCCCTAAGAGCTCGATCCCGGTGGCGTCGTCCAGCTCACCGCGCGAGAGCTCATCGACGGCCGGCAACCACCTCCGCAGAACCTCGATCCCCTTCACGCGCTGCTCGAACTCGAGAGCGTCGCGCGCGATCGAAACGAGTCGTTCCAAGGAGTCGCGGTCCAGTCGTTCGATCAGTTCGCCGGCACCCTGTCTGGGATCCTCGAAGAAGGTGACGCAGGGCTCGGTCTCGGTTCCCCCCGCCACAACAAGGACCGATTTCACACCGGTGGCACCCAGACGGGCCCCGGGATCGCCAAGCTCGTCGGTCCCGATCACGCTCACCGTGGGAATCGGCAAGGACTCGGCGATCGCCACGTAGAGCTCCTGCTTCGGCGAGGAGCCCCGAGCCAGAGCGCGCCACCCTTCCTCGTCTCGGGCGACCAGCGACCAATCCCGCGACCCGACCTGTTCC
>JAXDJL010000335.1:0-5688 GCA_034665685.1 Actinomycetota bacterium
CCATCCGCTCCTGGTCCACGATGATCGCCGTCGTCAGGCCATCCAGTAGATCGACTTCGGGGCGCGCCAGCGTCGGCATGAAGCCCTGCAGGAAGGCGCTGTAGGTCTCGTTGATCAGCCGCTGCGACTCCGCGGCGATCGTGCCGAACACCAGCGAGCTCTTGCCCGAGCCCGAGACGCCGGTGAACACCGTCAGCCGGCGCTTCGGGATCTCGACGCTGACGTCCCTGAGGTTGTTCACGCGCGCGCCATGCACGCGGATCAGATCGTGGCTGTCGGCAAAGGGCGACGCAGGCGACCGCGCACCCGTCTTCTTGCCCCCGCTCATCGTGTCTCCATCTGTGAGGCGCTAGGTGGGCACCACGAGCGAGATCAGTTTGGGGGGCCGGGCGATGACCTTGGTCGGCTCCTTGCCGGCGAGGTGTGCCTGGACGTTCGGTGAAGCGAGGGCCCGGCGGAGCATCTCCTCCTCGGAGATGTCGACCGGCACCTCGATCGTGTCCCTCACCTTGCCATTCACTTGGACTACGAGCGTTACCTCGTCCTCGGCGGCCATCACGGGATCGAACACCGGCCACTCTCGTCCGTGGATCGACTCGTCGTGGCCCAGACGTCGCCACTCCTCTTCGGTGATGTATGGCGCCATCGGAGCGAGCATCAGCAACAGCGATTCGACGAGCTCGAGCAGCACTCCCCGGTTGGCGCCTCCCGCGGCGCGGTACCGGTACGCCTCGTTCACCAGTTCCTGCAGCCTCGCGATCAGTGTGTTGAACCCGAAGTCCTCGTAATCGCGCGTGACGACCTTGATCGTCCGGTGGATCAGCTTGCGCAGCGCGATCTCGGCGTCTCCCCTGCCGGCCCCCTCGGGAGCGACCGGCATGTCCGCGACGTCCTCGCACAAGCGCCACACGCGCTGCAACCACGGAGCGCTCACGCGGCCTATGGAGGTGACGCCCTCCTCAGGCCAATCGAAGGGGGCCTCGGGGGGGCCGGAGAAGAGCATGTACAGCCGCAGCGCATCCGCGCCGTACCGCTCGAACGCCTCGACCGGCTCGACGATGTTGCCCCGAGACTTCGACATCCTCTTGCCGCCCATCGTGATGATCCCTTGATTGAGCAGCGCCGGGAACGGCTCCGGATCCTTGGTCATCCCGATGTCCATGAAGAACTTCTGTACGAAGCGCGTGTAGATGAGATGCAGAACGGCGTGTTCGATGCCGCCGGTGTATTGATCGATGGGCATCCACGCATTCGACTTCTTGGGATCGAACGGAGCCTCTTCATTCCTAGGGTCGGTGTAGCGCTGGTAGTACCAGGACGAGTCCACGAAGGTGTCCATCGTGTCCGTCTCGCGGCGAGACGGACGCCCGCACTTGGGACACGGCACGTTGACCCAATCCGTCGCCGTCGCCAGCGGGGATGCCGCCTCCTGCGACTCGAAGTCGACGTCGTCGGGGAGCACGACCGGCAGCTGGTCGTAGGGGATGGCTACCTCACCGCAGTCATCGCAGAAGACGATCGGGATCGGAGTTCCCCAGTAACGCTGACGGCTGATAAGCCAGTCGCGGAGCCGGAAGTTCTTGGCCGATCGGCCCAGGTTGTTCGCCTCCAGCCACTCGGTGACCTTGGCAACGGACTCGGTGGTTGGCGTGCCGTCGAAGGTGCCGCTGTTGACCATCACTCCCTCACCGGCGTACGCCTCCGTCATCGTGTCTCCATCGAGCTCGCGGTCGGGCGGTTGGATCACGACCCTCACCGGCAACCCGTAGGCGCGCGCGAACTCCAGGTCGCGTTGATCGTGGGCGGGAACCGCCATGATCGCTCCGGTTCCGTAATCCATCAGCACGTAGTCGGCCAGCCAGATCGGGATCCGCTCGTCGTTGACGGGGTTGATCGCGTACTTGCCGGTGAACATGCCCTTTTTCTCGCGCTCCGTCGAGGTCCGGTCGATCTCGCTGAGGCGACCCACCTCCTCACGGAAACGAACGAGCTCGTCTTCCTTGTCCGTCCCAGAGACGAGCTCGTCCGCCAGCGGGTGCTCGGGCGCGACCACGAAGAAGGTCGCTCCCCATAGCGTGTCGGGACGCGTCGTATAGACCTGGACCGGCTCCAGCCGGCCCTCGATCTTGAAGTTGACCTCGGCTCCGTAAGAGCGACCGATCCAGTTCCTCTGCAGGTTCTTCAGCCGCTCTGTCCAACCGGTCAGCAGCTCCATGTCGTCGAGGAGCCGATCCGCGTAGTCGGTGGTCTTGAAGAACCACTGCGTCAGCCATTTCTTCACGACGGGTGTATCGCATCGCTCGCAACGTCCTGCTATCACCTGCTCATTGGCAAGGACCGTCTTGTCCTTGGGGCACCAGTTCGCGGCCGCCGCCTTCCGATAGGCGAGACCGCGTTCGTAAAGCTGCAAGAAGAGCCATTGGTTCCACCGGTAGAAGGTGGGCTCGCACGTGTAGAAGACACGACTCCAGTCGAATGACATCCCCAGCCGCTCCATCGACGCGCGGTGCTTGGCGATGTTTTCGTACGTCCACTTTTTCGGGTGGACGCCGCGCTTGATCGCGGCGTTCTCGGCCGGAAGCCCGAAGGCGTCCCAACCGATCGGGTTCAGCACCTGGAACCCCTGCATGCGGGAGTAGCGCGCGAGCGTGTCGTGGATCGAGAAGATCTCGACGTGTCCCATGTGAAGGTCCCCCGACGGGTACGGGAACATCGTGACGAGAAACCGTTTGTTGCCCGTGGGGATCTCGGGGGCGGCCCACGGGTTGGTCGCCACCCATTCCTTCTTCCACCGTTCCTCCACGGCGGCGAAGTCGTACGAGCGCTCTCTATCCATCGACTAACCCTAATGGTCGCCGCGACGGCTCCGAGCGGACGTCACTCAGGCGACGTAGGGCAGCTCCCGAACGGCGTGAAACGGAATTCCGACCAGCTGCGGAGTCTTCCGACCGGATCGGTGGTGATTCCTTGGGAAGGGTCCGCCGGCACGAACGAGTTTCCGTTCGAAACGTAGTAGTTGGACACGATCGCCCATCCGCCATCTTGCTGCCGGGCGAGAGAGACGACGACGCCTCCCTCCTCACGGCAGTCCGAGGCTTCGAGATGAGCGACGCTCCCTCCGGAGGGGAACAGCCCACCGGCCTCTCCCCCCTCGCGATCCAGCCTTTCGAGACCACCAGTCGCGGCGGAGAACACCGAGAGGAACTCCGTAGAGGCTCCGGCGAGGACGGTTAGGTAAACCTCGAGACCGGGCTCCCCATCGATCTGAGCAAAGCCCGTGAGCGAAGGAAGCCCGAGAGCGGCCGAACCCTCATTCGGCGGGGCCGGCGCCGACAGCGTTCCCCCGTCGGTTTCCACCACGAGGAAGACGGAGCAGTCCGGCTCGCCCCGCGTCCTCACGAGAAAGATGGTGTCGTTCGAACCGTCCCCGTCGACGTCGCCCTCGAGCCGCCCCTCGTCGCGCAGCGACTCGTCCGCCACGAGGTCCTCCTCGCCCGGACAGACACCGGACGTGATGAACTCCGCGGCCTTGGGCGGATCGGGCTCATGTGCGGTGCACGCGCCTCCGAAGAGAAGGAGACAGGCCGTGAGCGCGAGCGCGCCGGTCGACCGAACGATCACTCGGCTCGGAGTCGATCGAGCACAGCCTCATGCCCCGCCTCGGCGGCCAGATCAACCGGCGTCCTTCCGTCGTCGTTCGGCTCGCGCGGGTCGGCACCATGTTGCAGCAACAGTTCGACGATCTCTGAGCTGCCGTTCTTGGCGGCGGCGTGCAAGGGCGTCCAGCCGCCCTCCTGTTTGGCGCGAACGTCGGCCCCCGCTTCGACGAGGAGGTTCGCTATCGAAGCGTTGTCTCGCGCTACCGCGCTGTGCAGGGGGAGCACGTGGCTCGGGTTGTCGGCCGCCACCGAGACGTCGGCTCCCGCGGCAAGCAGCAAACGCACCGCCTGCTCGTTCCCGAAGAACGCCGCCAGGTGCAGCGGCGTAAAGCCGTCAGGGGAACGGCGCGCGGCCGCACCGGCGTCTTCTCCGAGCAACTGCTGCAGGCGGTCGTCCGCGCCGATCGCTGCCGCCTCGCTTACGTCGAGTTCGGAACCCTCCGTAAGGAGGCGGTCGACCGCTGGTTGATCTCCTCGATAGACCGCTTGCAGAAGCGGAGAAACCTCATCCATGCAAACAGCCTACGCGCGTCTAGCTGATATCCACCTTGGCCGCCATGTCGTCCTCGCTCGGATCGTCGGGATCGCTCGTGTGCGGTCGGCAGAAGAGGATGTACTCGCCTGAGGCGTCGTCCGGGATCGTGATCAACACCTCGCTGCCCGGATTGATCGCCTCATCGATGTCGAGAGCCTCGATCGTGAACGTGTGTCCGAAAGGATCTTCGTTCTTGACTAAGACTTGCGAGCCCGGGGCGAGCGCGTACTCAGAGGCGTCGAATTCCAGGTCGTTTTGGACCACGATCACGTCCGCTTCGGAATCATCGACATCCTCCTGTCCGACGAATGTCAAGACCGCCGAAAGCAAGGCCAGCGCTCCGACCACCGCCACGACCCTCCGGATGATTTTCGATTCCTTCTCGCCGGACTCCACAGCAGGGGTGTTCTTGGCGCGCAGCGCAGCGATCGAGGCCACGATGCCGATGATGGCTCCCGGAATGACCAGCAGGCCCCCCAGGAAATCGAAGAAGCTGTCGGGGTTCAGGAGCCCAAGGACCGTCCACGAGAGGAAACCGCCGATCAGCAGCGACACCACCAACCCAACGACCTTGCCCCAGGTAGCCCCCTTGCGGACGGCTAAGGCCGCACCGAACCCGAGCACGATGGGCGGCCCAAGGAAGGGGAGCCCAAGGAAGGGGAGCGTTTCGGCGACATCGAGGCCGAAGATGGCCCCCGTCACTATCAAGATCAGCGGTCCCAGTGCCGCCATCGTGAGACCGAAAGCTGCCAGCCTCGTCCAGCGCCCGTCCGGGCTTGCTCCGGTTGCTTGATCTACTTGTGACATTCGCCCCTCCTAGATCTTGGTCGCGGGACGTCCTCGCGCGTTTAGCTGATATCCACCTTGGCCGCCATGTCGTCCTCGCTCGGATCGTCGGGATCGCTCGTGTGCGGCCGGCAGAAAACGGTGTATTCGCCCGACTCACCCTCCGGGATCGTGATGAGCACTTCACTTCCGGGGGAGATGCTCTCGTCGATGTCGAGATCCTCGATCGTGAAGGTGTGCGCGAAGGGATCGTCGTTCCGCACGAGCACGGTCGAGCCGGCGGGCATCACGTACTCCGGCTGGTCGTACTCGAAGTCCTTCAGAACGACGGTCGTGTTCGCGCCTGACCCGTCGACGCTTTCCTGCCCGGTGAACGTCAATATGGCCGACACGACGGCCAGGACACCCAGCACCGCCGTGATCCTGCGCACGACTTTGGTTTCCCGGTCCGACGGAGCAACCGAGGGGTCCTTCCTTGCTCGCAGACCCGCCACGCAGCCGGTGATCGCGATGATCGCGCCGGGTATCACCAATAACCCGGGTACGAAGTCGAAGAAGCTGCCTGGGCTCGCCACGCCGAAGGCCGTCCAGAACAGGAGGAACCCGATCGCGACGGCGGCGACCAGTCCGAAGATCTTCGCCCAGGTCCCGAACCGGCGGACGAGGAAGGCCGCCACGAGCCCGACTACCGCCGGGATGATGAAGAAC
>JAXDJL010000336.1:0-4669 GCA_034665685.1 Actinomycetota bacterium
CCCTCGCCGGGCCCTGAGAGGAAGTGCAACATCCGCTGCTGAACCAACGCGAGCTCTTGCCCGTCGTCAACGAGGATGTGCTGAAAGCGATGGTGGAGCTCGCCACGCACGTCGTCGTGATTCGCGATCAACTCGGTCGCATCGATCAAGAGCGTTGGATAGTCGACGCGGCTGCGATCCCGAAGCCTGTTGCGGTGGGCCTTGAAGAACCTCACGATGTCGGCCCATGCGGGACGCGCTTGGGCCAACGCGTCGAGCTGCCCACCGTCGAGGAGACGTTGTTCGGCGCGGATGCAGAAGTCGACCACCTCGTCGACGAAACCGCGATTGCGAAGCAGATAACTGTGGTGCGGCCAGTTCGCCGTAGGTTCCTCCGCGAGGGCATCGCGCACGTCGCTCCAATGCTCGGGCGACGTGAGAAGGACCGGGGGCTCGGGGTATGCGAGCCGGTCGTAGTGCCGCGTCACCAAGTGGTTGGCGAGACCGTGCCACGTGTACACGGGGATCTCGATCAGCGCCTCGAGACCCTCCTCGAAGAGCAGCCGTCGCGTGAGCCGATCCTGCAGCGCCATCTTCTGCGCCCGGTTGGGAACGAGGAACAGGATCCTGTCGGCCGAGCACCCCGGCTGGGTTGCAAGACGAACGAAGCGTTCGATCAGAACGGTGGTCTTGCCGGTCCCCGGGCCGCCCAACGCGACGAGATGGCCGTCGTCTTGATCCACGACTCGGCGCTGATCGTCGTCCAGCTCCAGCGCTTTGTTCTGTCCCGCCTTGGTCTCTGTGCTCACGCCCCCGCCCATCCGGTCTGAAGAAAACATCGGCCCCAACATACCGACGGGGTGCGACACAAAGTCGCGACTCGAGCCCCTCAGGCGTGGGGTCGCGAAGAACTTCTCGGATGGTTGGTCTCTGGGGCGACCCGAGAGAGACGCTCTAGCTACTCGTTACGTGTACGTGCCCGCACATCCCGCTGCAGGTGCCGTCCGTCAGGCTCGAGTGGATCTTGCAGCGGTAGTAGTAGGCGCCTGTGCGCCTGAATGTCTTCGCGGTCCGCTCGCCGGCCAAGAGAGCGACGTTCTTGCTCCAGTTGGCGCTGTACGAGGTGACCGTGTGCTTGGAGTCCGTTGGGTTCTTCCACACCACCTTCGTCCCCTTCACCACCTGCTTGAACGCGGGGTTCCAGGTCCGGTTGGCGGTTGCCCTGATGCGAACCGTGTCTCCGATCGAAACCGCCGGCACAGCCAACACCGAGCCGGCCACGGCGAGGACGAGCATCAAGCGGACTGAAGACCTCATTTACAAGACCTCTCTCTAGCCAAGGGTCGACCCCCACGCTACCCGCGCACCTCCTCAAACGCATCAGACGCATCAAACGCATCCTCGGATCACGAAGGAAATCCGGCTCATTGGCCTCTCGGTAGCCCATACACCTCGGGGTCGCAGGCCGAACCGGATCGGAAATCCGGGCCTTCGACCCCGCGGTAGCCCATACTCCACTTCCCCCGGCCTTCGCGCCGGGCCTTGAAAACTAGAGACGGCGACGGGGAAGCGTGCCCGCAAACGGGGAGGGTGGCGATGGATCAGGCGAAGTTGCCCGAATGGGAACTTCTGGTCGATGAGGCGATCCGCGAGGCGGAACGCAAGCTCGAGAGCGATGAGGAGCGAGCCAAGCGGCGGGCGGTTCAGCTGGCCCGGGAGCAGGGGTACCACCGCCTGGCGCTGGCGATCGACCGTCCCCGGCGCGATCGGGTGAGCCCCAGTCAGCTCTCCTTCTTCCCTACCGACCCAACCCTCTTCGACGAGGAGTAGCAACTCAGGGCCCAAGGGACCCAACCATCGAGGGCCGCTTCCGGGGAGGGACCCGGCGCGATAGCGTCTCTCTCGCCATGCGAACCCCATCCCTTTCTTGCTGCCTTTGAGGCATAGCCACAAGAGCAGCAACCGTCGTCCGTCCGGACGACACGTTCTGGTTCTCCTCAGCATCTCGATCGTTCTCGGCGCAAGCGCGCCGGCCTACGCGCGCGCGGCCTGGAAAACCCGCATAGACAAGATGGTGGGCGGGCGCTCCGTCGGCGTGTCCGTAACGAACGACGGAGAGACCCTTTACTCCTACCGGCGTCGCGCGCGGAACGCCCCCGCGTCGAACGAGAAGCTACTTCTATCGATGGCGCTCCTCGAGCGAGTCGGCCGAGAGTTCCGCATCGAAACATCCGCCGGCGTCACCGCCGTCGCCGCGGGCGTCGTTCCCGGCAACCTTTGGATCCTGGGACACGGCGACCCCACCGTCACGGGAGGTGGCCGTTATGCGGAGGACCTGGCGGGGATCGGGCCGACGAGACTCGGCATCCTGGCTCGCAAGATCAAGGAGGCCGGGATCACGAGTATCGAGGGGTCCGTCATCGGCGCGACCGGCTACTTCGAACGCGACTGGTGGGCCCCCGGATGGGAGGCGAGCTTCCCTTCGGAGGAGGTGGCTTTGCCAACCGCTCTGGCGTTCAACGGAAATCAACGTCACGCACGTCACGTCTCCGATCCCGAGAAGGGCGCGGCGGAATGGTTGACCAAGAAGCTGCGTTCGATCGGCGTCAAGGTGACCGAGACTCCGCGCGCGGGACGGCCGCCGCGCCACAAGGAGATAGTCGCGACGATCCGCTCCGAGACGCTGCCGAAGCTGATGCGCTTCATGAACCGGAACTCGTCGAACTTCTTCGCGGAGGTCCTCGGCAAGAGACTCGCGGTCGAGAACTATGACGGTTGGGGATCGATCGCCGACGGCGCCCGCGCCATCGAGGCGTTCGCGCGCGGTCACGGAACGACGGTCGAGGCGAACGACTCCTCCGGGCTTTCCTACCGGAACCACGTGTCCGCGACGGGGATGACGAAGCTGCTGACTTATGCCGAGGCGGAGTCATGGGGGCCGACGCTGATGAGCACCTTGCCGGCGTACGGAGAAGGGACGTTAGAGGATCGGCCTCGGGTCGCTCGGATCAGAGCGAAGACGGGAACGTTGGACGGGGTCTCGACCCTGTCTGGATGGGTGTGGCTACAGCAGGCCGGCGAATGGGGCGAGTTCTCGATCCTGTCCCATGGGATGGACAAGTCCACGGCCGCACAGATCGAGGACCGCATCGTCAGGATCGTTAGCCGGTACGGGGGTCCTCGTTCGAGCGTTGCGGCAACCGCCCGAGCGGCCACGACGTCGGCCTTCGCCGCGGCCTACGCCGTGCTGGAGATGGATCGGCCGCTAGGCGGCTAGGACCGAGACCGAGCCGCAGTCGCACGAGACCTCGATCTCGAGCCCCCTCACGATCACGCTTACCTCGCAGTCGCAATCCACGCACACTTCGCCGGTGGTCATCTCGTTCATCGCTACCTCCTTACGGTTCATCTGCCTCCAAGCTACAGAGGGCATGAGACAAAACCCGGATACGGGCCCCCCAGCGTGTCCGATTAGTCCGGATTGGAGGTTTCCTCGGCCCCGGGGCGAACCTCTCCTCTACGCCTGAATGGCGCCCGCACGACCTAAGGAAGGGGACACGATGCGACGGATCCTGGTCGCGCTCCTGGCGACCGTTATGGCCCTCTCGTTCGTTCCGGGAGCTGCATCAAGCCCCGTGGCGAGCATGGAGGCTCAGTACACGGCCTACGGGCGGGTCTTCCCCGACCCACAGGGTTGCAACGCGCCGGGGCCGGGGGCCTCGCCCTTCGCGAAGGGGCAGGTCTGCGCCGCAGACTTCCTGCAGTTCCAGGAGCTCCAGGATGGCACGGCCCTCTTGGAGACGCTGTTCCCGCGCTTCGTCGAGTTCTACCAATTGGACAAGGACTTCACGTGCAGCGGCAAGCCGGTGTCGGGAGACGCCAAGGGATGTGCCGCGTTCAAGTCCGCGGGGATACCGGTAAGCGCCGATGCAACGGGGCCGGCTACGCGCGAGAAGAAGCCTCTCTTCATGATCCGAGTTACCGACGAGTCCGTCTCCGACAAGAACAAGAAGTTCTTCGTGTTCCCCCTCTCGATCCACGGGATCGAACGAGCTGGAGTGGAGGGAGGAACGCGCGCGGCAGAGGATCTCGCAACGTGGGCCGCGTGCGAGACGGAGGACGCTCCGGAGATCGTCGATTGCGAGAGCCCGGACAACGACGCGCCCCATCCCCTCCTCGAGGCGACGCCCAAGAAGTCCATCACCGCAGGCGACGCACTCCGCAAGTCGGTCGTCTACTTCATCTACCCAAACCCCGACGGTTGGACGCGCGGTGAGCGCACGCAGGGAACACAGTTCTTCCAGCGCTACAACGGCAACGGCGTCGACCTGAACCGGGATTGGCCCGCTCAGGGCTACACCTTCCGGCCGTACACACCTTGGTCGGAGCCCGAGACGCGCGGCTTCGGTCGCGTACTGCAGGCCGTCGGACCGAAGGACTCTCGCGGGAAGCCCAAGTGGACCGGAGGTATCGACCTTCACGGTCAGCTCGCGGACCGGGCGTTCTCGTTCACCTTGATCGGAGGATCCGAGCGCCCCTTCGACAAGAACCAGCGCGTGCTCCAGACAGTCAAGGGAGCGTGGCGAGACGCAGAGAAACGACTGGCCTACTCGCCGATCATCAAGCCGAACGATTCACCGCAGGACGACCCGCGCATGTACGGGGTCCAGTGGGGCACGATCTGGGACAC
>JAXDJL010000337.1:0-7278 GCA_034665685.1 Actinomycetota bacterium
GGAGGCGGCGGCCCTCGCCCTGAGGATCGGCGACGAGGAACTGCACTCACGTGCGGCGCTGCGGCTGGCCGATCTCGACCGACCGGCGGAGAGCGATGCCCTGATCGACGACGCAGAGGACGTCGAGCTTCCGGCCGGCGACACGGCCGAGGAGACGTCCGAGCCCGCCACTCGTCTTCCGGTCGTCGAGGCCCAGCTCCCGTCACATGCCGCGGACCGAGTGCCGCCCGGACAGCACGTCACTTCCAGATGGCCCGTTCTCCACCAGGGACCGATCCCGAAGTTCGATCCCGCGGAATGGCGCCTAACGATCGGCGGCGCGACGAAAGGTCCGTTCGGCCTCACGTACGAGGAGCTCAAGTCGCTCGGCCCCATCGAGATGCGTTCCGACTTTCATTGCGTGACCGGTTGGTCGAAGCTCGACAACGTGTGGACCGGCGTGCAGACGAAGGTGCTACTCGATCGAGCGGTCCCGAAAGAGGGGGCGTCGCACGTCCTCGTCGGTGCGTCGTTCGGGTACACGGCGAACGTTCCCATCGAGGTGCTCTACGACGACGAAGCGGTGCTCGCATGGGCACACAACGGCAAAGACCTGGCACCGAAGCATGGGTTCCCACTGCGTCTGGTGGTGCCGAAGCTGTACGCGTGGAAGAGCGTCAAGTGGGTGCGGTCCTTCGAGGTCCTCGAGAACGACAGGCGCGGCTTCTGGGAGCTGCGCGGGTACCACAACGAAGCCGACCCGTGGCGGGAAGAGCGGTACTCCTATCAAGAGCGCTAGCGGCGGACTTGGGTCGGCGTCAACCCTCGGTGCCGGCTGGCGAGTTGGTCATCACACCGACCCGAAGGGCAAGACCGGTTGCACCGTCGTCTTGCCCCCGCGCGGCAACGTCGCGTCGTGCGACATAAGGGGAGCGTCGCCCGGCTCCCGGGAGCTCGAGCTGCTGGACGTTGCTCGCAAGCTGACCGAGGTGCACGCGATCTTGCTGACCGGCGGGAGCGCGTTCGGCCTCGCGGCGGCGGACGGAGTCATGTCGTGGCTTGAGGAAAGAGGCATCGGCTACGAAACTCCTGTAAACGTCGTTCCCATCGTTCCCACCGCCGTCGTCTTCGATCTGGGAAGCGGAAATCCGAGCGCGCGGCCGAACGCGGAGTCGGGGCGCGCTGCGTGCGATTCGGCGGTCGAGAACGACGTCCCGGTGGGGCGCGTGGGGGCCGGCACGGGCTGCACCGTAGGGAAGTTGGGCGGGTTCGAGTTCTCCTCCCCCGGCGGTCTCGGGATCGCATCGGCGACGGAAGGCGACTGGACCGCATCGGCCCTGGCCGTCGTCAACGCGGTCGGGGACGTGGTCGACGAGAACGGCAAGGTGGTGGCCGGCTCGACCGCACCCTCTGCGAGTTTCGATCCGCCGCCGTTCGGAAACGGAGATATGCAGAACACCGTCTTGGCCGTGGTCGCAGTGAACGCTGCACTGGACAAGCCCGGCGCGAAGTGGCTTGCCGCGCGCGGGTCGGACGGCATCACTGTGTCGGTGAGGCCGGCGCACACCCGCTACGACGGCGACGTCGCGTTCGCGGTCGCGGCTCCCGGCCCCGCCGTCGGGCCGCGGGACCTGGACGTGCTCGGCTTCCTCGCCACGAAGGCCGTGGCGGGGGCCGTACGTAACGCGGTGCGTCCCTCTTAAGGGATCTCGATGACTATCTTTCCGTACTGCTCCCCCGATTCGAGGTAACGGACGGCATCCGCGCCTTGCTCGAGGGAGAAGGTCTTGTCGATCTTCGGGACGAGGCGCAGACCCTGCACCATCCGCAGCATGTCGGCCACGTCTTCGTCCGACCCCATCGTCGAACCGATGATCTCGAGCTGACTCCAGAACAAACGGCGAACGTCGATCTCGGCCTTCCGACCCGCCGTCGCTCCGGCGACCACGAGACGTCCTCCGGGTCTCAGCGATCGCATCGCTGGGTCGAGGGCGCTCCCTCCGGCCGAATCGGCGACCAGGTCCACTCCCCGCTTGAACGTCAACCGGCGCACCGCTTTCCCCACATCCTCGGACCGGTAGTTGACTCCCGCGTCGGCGCCCTCCGCTAGAGCGCGCCCCAACTTCTCGTCCGAGGACGAGGTAACCAATACCCTGCCCGCGACGCGACGCGCGAGATCGAACAGCGCGAGCGCCAGTCCCCCACCTATCCCGGTCACGAGCACCCACTCCCCCGGCGTGAGGCGGCCCCGCGTGAAGAGCATCCGGTACGCGGTGATGTAGGTCACGCCGAGCGCCGCGGCCTCCGCGGCCGACAGGTGCTCGGGATACGGGAACACGTTCGTCTCCGGAACCTTCACGTACTCCGCGATCGTGCCGGGGAGATGCTCTCCCAACATGCGGAACGTCGTGCACTCCGATTGCTCTCCCCGCCGGCACAGCTCACAGCGACGACACGAGATCGCCGGATTGACGAGAACCTTCGCTCCCGGCTTGATCCCGGTGGCAACTCCCTCTCCCACCTCGGCGACCTCTCCCGCCCCGTCCGCTCCCAGCACGAACGGGAACTCCAGAGGGATGCCGAGCGAGCCCGAGACCGTCCACAGATCGAGGTGATTGAGGGCCGCAGCGCGTACGCGAACGGTCACCTCTCCGGGACCCGGCGCCGGATCGGGAACCTCCCGTACGGCCACGTGGTCGTACCCATGGCCGTCGATCGTCAGAGCTTTCATCCGGCTAGGTATAACGCGTGCGAGCCGGCTTACATGTCGCAGGTCGCCGCTACTTTCTGGCGCAGCCGCGAATCCCGGGCCGTTGGAGGTGAACGAAGTGCCAGCCGCCAAGGCCACGAAGAAAGCCGCTCCGAAGAAGAAGCGGCCAACCTGCCACACCTGTGGCAAGCGCATCCACGTACCAGAGGGATGGAGCAACGGCCCCGCCGTGCGACGTCACTACTGGAAGCACCACCGCGACGCGATGCAGCCGGAACTCGGAGGGAGCAAGTGAGCCCCTTGGGCGAGGCCGGCTTCGAGCACTACGAGTCAACGACCTACACCGACCTGGGCGATCTCATCTTGATCCTCCTGGCCGGAACCCTGTCGGGGCTCCACGATCGTTTGGCCCAGGACGGGTTCGAGACCGCGGCCGACCTCGTCGGGGACCTCGTCGAGGTGGTGGACGGGCACCTCATCCGGCTAGGGGCCTGATAGGGCGGCGCGGCCGGGAGGAGGTTGCCATCGGGAGGACGAACTCTCTCTCCAGACCCCTGTCGCCTCGAAAGGTTCCGATGAAGAAGCTCACGATCTGCCTGGTCCTCGCGCTGTCTCTGGTCCTGGCGTTGGTGGGGCCCTCCGGCCTCGCCGGTGCCGCTCCTCTGGGACCGGACCCGGCGTCGTGCACCGAGGTACCGGACCCTCAGCGCTGGGTGGATGCCGGCACGCCGGACGAAGGACTCGAGGACTTCCGCATCACGGTGCACCGCGGAGCGGCTCAGCTCGCGCCCGAGAACACGATCCCTGCCTACGAGTACGCGATCGCTTATGGGCTCGACATGATCGAAGTCGACGTCCAGCAAACGCGCGACGGACGCTACGTCGTATTCCACGACTTCGACATCAAGGACCGGACGGGACAGGACGGCTTGATCCAGCTCATGACCTACGACGAGGCGAAGGCGATCAACACCGTGGGCGACGACGGGGACAAGTGGAAAGGCAGCGCATACGACCCGAGCTACATGCCGGACCTGGAAGAGGTTCTTGCTCTCGCCAGCGAACATGGCGTCGGCATCAACTTCGACCTCAAGGAGTCGGTTTACAACACCGCCAGCGTCGCACTGCTCGCAGCGGAGTACCCAGGAGTGATCGAGAGATCGATCTTCCAACCGTACGTCCCCGCTCGCGCGGAACAGATCGTGGCGGCCGTCCCCGATGCGCAGATCATGCTGAACCCTCAGTTCACGACCCCGCCCGCCGCGTACTACGCCGCGGGGGCCGAGTACGACTGGTTTGGCTCAGATCTCTCGTGGTATCCGGCCGAAGCGATCGCCGCGATCCACGACGCCTGTGACTTCGTGCAGCCGAACGTCTACAGCGACAACAAGACCCAGGAAGCGACGGATCTCAACGCGGCTCTGGCGGTCGGAGCCGACGGCGCGATGGTGAACAACCCCGACGTTGCCGCCGAGGTCTTGGGAGAGCCGGTGGCGACGTCCATCGTCGTGCGCGACTCTCTGGCGTGCCTGGTGGGTCACCACGATCTTGGACTTCCGGGCAAGACCCTTAGCGTCGATGGAACGACGGTAACGACCGGCGTTGGAGGCTGCATCGCGCCTCAGTCGGGATGGAGTTCGGTCGGCTTCGCCGGCGATGGATCTGCACTGCCCTCGTCGCTCTGTGCCGCCACCAAGCCGGGCAGGCCGTCTTGCCGCAAGCCGCGCCACTGATCACGCCTGAAAAGGGAACCAGTTCCTAGCTCGCGGGGTCCCGTCCGTCGGTGGAGAAGCTGTGAAGCGCGGGTCCCTCGTCTGGGATCGCTTTCACCGTAAGGAGGCCCGCCGTAGCGGTCACGTAGAGGAAGTGGTGGTGCTCGATGCAGCGAGCCGAGAAGTCATGGGGCTCGCAACCGTAGATGCGCGCACCTCCACCACCGGTCACGACATATCTGATCCCTCGCAGTTCCTTCGTCACCGCGTACACGTGATCGTGGCCGTTGAGCACGAGGTCGACCCCGCGCCGGCGGAACAGGCGAGGCAGCTTCGGCCGGAATCCCGGAGTGGAACCGTGACCCGTCCCCGGCGAGTACACCGGGTGGTGGAACACGGCGATGATCCAGCGATCGCCCGACTCAGCGCGCGTCGCCTTCCGGAGCCAGTCCATGTTGAGGTTGTTCGAGTCCGCGATGACGAACCGGATGCCGCCTCTTCGAACAACGTAGTTCCGGCCCTTGAACCCGAAGAGTGGCTCGTTCAGCTCGGGGCGTCCGTTGTCCGTCAGGATGTCGTGGTTGCCGAGTGAGCTCCGGAACTGCACGTCCGCATCGTGGAGGCACTTGTAGGGGTTGAAGAAGGCCTCATCGAAGCGAGACGGGTCCCCCGTGTCGTAGACGTTGTCTCCCGTGGTGATGACGAGGTCGAAGGGGTGAGAGTCCCGGTAGCTGCACATCCGATCGGCGATCTGTTGCTGCTCGGCGTCCCCCGTGCCGAAGTCGCCGATCACCGCGAACCCGTAAGGGGGAGGGACCGCCTGGCCCGCGCCCTCCTGCGCCTCGGCCCCCAGGGGCTTTGCCTGGATCGAGGGGGCCTCGCCGGGACCGCTGCAGGCGGTCATCCACAGGACGGCGAACAAAAGTGCAGCTAGATGTCTTCTCATGGACCAACTCTACCCACGCGCTACTCTGTCCAATATGGCTAGATACGAACGTCTTACCGTTCTCGACGAGCTCTTCCTGCACCTCGAGGGGCCCGACACCCACATGCACGTCGGCGGGGTTGCCGTCTTCGATGGCCCGCCCCCCGAGTACGAAGAGATCAAGGACATGATCCAGCAGCGCCTGCAGATGGTGCCGCGCTTCCGTCAGAAGCTCATGACGGTGCCGTTCGGCCTCGGCCGCCCGGTATGGGTCGACGACACGCACTTCAACCTCGAGTACCACGTGCGGCACACGGCTCTCCCCTCCCCGGGGACGCACACGAAGCTGAAGCGGTTGGCCGCTCGCATCATGTCGCAGCAACTCGACCGTTCGAAGCCTCTCTGGGAGATCTGGTTCGCCGAAGGGTTCGACGACGGCCGCTTCGCCCTCATCTCCAAGACACACCATTGCCTGGTCGACGGCGTCTCCGGCGCGGACATCATGTCTGTGATCCTCGACCTCGGGCCGGAACCGCAATACATCGAGCAGAAACCGTGGCGGCCCGAACCGGAGCCCACGGCGGACCAGCTTCTGATCGACGCGTTGAAGGAGCGGCTCACTTCGCCGGCCGAGGCCGTACGCGTCGTGCAGTCGACCCTGATGGATCCCGCGAAGCTCCCCAACAAACTGATGGAGGCGGCGCGCTCGGTGGGGGCATTCGTAGGAGGGTCGCTCGACCTGGCGCCGGCTTCGACGCTCAACCGTCCGATCGGTCCGCATCGCAGATTCGAGACCGTGTCGATCGAGCTCGCCGAGGTCAAGAGGATCAAGAACTCGCTGGGCGGGACCGTGAACGACGTGGTGCTCGCGATCGTCTCGGGTGGGCTGCGGAACCTGCTGCAAGCTCGCGGCGAGAAAGTCGAAGGGCTCGAGCTGCGCGGCATGATCCCCGTCTCCGTGCGTGCGGACTCGGATCGCGGCAATCTCGGCAACCAGGTTGCCTCGCTCTGGGTGTCGCTGCCGGTCCACGAGCCGGATTCCCTGAAGCGACTCGCGCTATTGAGCGAACGGATGAAGGACCTGAAGGCTTCCGGGCAGGCCGTGGGAGCTCAACTGCTGACGAGCCTCGGTGAGTACGCTCCCCCGACGATCATCGCCCAGGCGTCGAGACTCGTTGCACGCCAGCGCGCCTTCAACCTCGTCGTGACGAACGTGCCCGGCCCCCAGATCCCGCTGTACACCCTGGGTAGGGAGATGCAGGTGGTCTATCCGGTCGTGCCTCTCGCCGGCAACACCACGATCGGCATCGCGCTCCTCTCCTACAACGGCACGATCGGCTTCGGTCTGCTGGGCGACTACGACGCCGCTCCCGACCTCGCGGTCCTCGCGGAAGGCATCGAGAAGTCTCTGTCTCAGCTTCTGAACGCGGTGCCTGATGAAACGGAAAGCGAACCCCCCAAGCGCATGGACGCCGTGAAGCCACCCGCATCCCGGGCGGCCGCCACCAAGAAGGCGAGCCCCGCGCGCAAGACGACGACGCGTTCCAACTGATCTCGGAGGACATCCAATGAAAAAGTCGATGGCTTGGTGCGCGGCACTCGTGTTGGTGCTCTCGCTCGCGGCGTGTGGTGGTGACGACGGTGACTCGGGCGCCGTTTCTGCGGAGGCATTCGCCAAAGAGATCTGCACGGCCAGCGCCGAGTGGCAGAACACCCTCCAGACGAGCCTTGCGGACTTCCAGGAAGCAGCCACGCAGCAGTCCGACCCCGTGCAGATCAAGGCGGGGGTATCGGACGCCTTCACCAAGTTCAGGGACGCTACCGACGACCTGATCAGGCGCATCGACGGAGCCGGCACGCCCGCCGACGACGGAGCGCAGGAGTTCAAGGACCGATTCACCACAACGCTCGGCTCCATCAAATCGTCGCTCGACGACCTCATCGGCAACCTC
>JAXDJL010000338.1:0-4935 GCA_034665685.1 Actinomycetota bacterium
AGGAAATCGTTCGATCGTCGGGGTCGGAGCTCATTTCACGATCATCCCCACGGGAGGTCCTGAGTTAGCAACGGCGGGAACGGGCGACGTGCTCACGGGAGCGATCGCCGCTTTGCTTCGACGCCACGCGGCAGACCCCGATGAACCGGGAGCGGCAGTGGAACCTCCCTACGGTGAGGCCATTGCCGCGGCTTACGTGCATGGGCTCGCCGGGACGATCGCGGGGGAGCGTGTCGGGCCCTCGGGGGTGGTGGCATGGGACGTGGCCGAGGCGATCCCCGAAGCCGTCCGCCGGATAACTGGGGATTAGATTTTTCGACATCCGTCTGCGAAGCCCATTGCTGGCCCTGGGCGAAAGTGGTTGGGTGACCGCATGGGCAGGCCCCCGCTTCGCCGCGTTGCTCCGGCACCCCTTGCGCTCGTTCTGCTGCTCGTGGTTTCTTCGATCTCTTACAGCGCCCTGAGCTCTTCGTCCGAGCCGACCTGTCAAGGCTCTCCGGCCACCATCCTCGGCACGGGGGTCGCGAATCACCTCGAAGGAACTCCCGGGCGCGACGTGATCCTGGCCCGCGGAGGCGCAGACACCATCGAGGGCAGGGGAGGGCCGGATCTCATATGCGCCGGTTCCGGTGCTGACGTCGTAAGTGCGGGTGGCGGCGAGGACAGCGTTCTCGGTGGCAGAGGTGACGATCATCTGAAGGGCGGACGAGGGCCGGACACGTTGCTCGGTGGTGGGGGGACCGACGAGGCGAATGGCGGGGACGGTGCAGACGTGTGCGAAGCCGAGACCAGGACTTCGTGTCACCTTCCGGAACCGGAACCGAGCCCGTCGCCATCTTCTTCGGCTTCGGCTTCTCCCTCCGAATCGCCATCGTCCTCGCCGAGTACCTCACCGTCGCCGACCGCATCCGCGTCGGCAAGCCCCTCGAGCGCGCCGCCGGGCACTCTCAACTGCATCACTGCCACGACCGACCAACAGGTTCCGGCGGGCGATACGGCGGACGCCAGCGACAACCAGTTCGACTTCGGGCACGTGGATATCAGCGGCCCCTTCTATGGAACGAACGCGACCTGCACGGCCAGTGGGGGCAGTGTGACGATCACGGCGTACTCGGTGGCGACGACGACCGCACCTCCAGGAGCTGCCGGGTTTTCGTGGGGCACTGGGAGCTCGCCAGCATGTCCCTTGAACGGAAGCATCCTTCTGGCGGACGGCCAGAGCTGCAAGATCTTCGTCGGTTTCGGGCCGTCGGACACGAGCGTGGAGGACGGTTACAAGGGGACCCTCAACGTGTCACACGATGGTTCGAACGGACCGATCGAGGCCACGTACTTCGAGGGAACGGGCCAGGATCTGGGCGGCGACTAACACGGTCGTTCGGGCGTCCGGTTCGGCTAGATCGAAGAAGAACTAACTACAAACTAGGCTCGGCTGGTGAGTCCCACCTTCGAAGAGATAGAGGCGCGCGGGCACCCCGTTTGGGCCGAGGTCGACTTGGCCAACCTCCGCCACAACGTCACCACTCTGCGAGATCGAGCCGGAGGCGCCGAGGTGATGGGCGTCGTCAAGGGCTACGCGTACGGGCACGGCAATCCCCAGTCGGCGATCGCGATGCTGCAGGGGGGAGCGACGCGCTTGGGTGTCGCGCGCGTCGCGGAGGCGATCCATCTGCGCAAGGCGGGCATCACGGCCCCCATACACGTGTTGACCGAGCCGCCCTATGCGTCGGCCCCCGCACTTATCGAGTTCGATCTGACGCCCACCGTTTACACGGAGGGCTTCGCGCGCGCTCTGTCGGACGCGGCGACCTCGGCCGGAAGGACCGTTCCGATCCACGTGAAGTTCGACACAGGAATGCATCGCGTCGGTTTGCAGCCCGAGGATGCCGGCGACGCGGTGAAGATGCTGCGATCGCTGACAGGACTCGATATCGAAGGTGTTTGGAGTCACCTCGCCGTGGCGGACGAACCGGATCATCCGTTCAACAAGCAGCAACTGGCGCGCTTCGAGGAGATCTTGGACGGTCTCGCGGCTCTTGGAGTCAAACCTCGCCTACGGCACCTGGCGAACTCCGCGGCCACGCTGTGGATGGAGGACGGTCTTTTCGACCTCGTGCGCTGCGGTATCGCCACTTACGGCCTGTGGCCCGGCTCCGAGCTCGCCGGCGCGGCCGACCTGCGACCGGTTATGGCGCTACGCGCTCGCGTCAACTTGTCCAAACAGGTTGCGGCCGGCGAGGCTCTTTCCTACGGGCTTCGATACGAGCTGAAGGAGTCGGCGAGGATCGTGACCGTCCCAGTCGGATACGCCGATGGATACGACCGACGCCTATCGGGTACCGCAGACGTTCTCATCGAGGGGCGGCGCCACCGGGTCTCCGGGACGGTTTGCATGGACCAATTCATGGTCGACGTGGGCTCCCGCGACATAGAAGCCGGCAGCGTGGTTACTTTGATCGGTAGCGACGGAGCGGAGAAGATCACCGCCGAGGAGTTGGCCGAACAGATCGGAACGATCAACTACGAGGTGACCACTCGCATACCGTCGCGCGTACCGCGGATCTATCTGCACGAGGAGACCAAGTGAAACGCAGAGGCATTCTTGCTTTGGCCGGGAGCGCGGCCGGGATCGGGGCCGGACTGGTCGCGCAGCATTCGGTCGTCCGGCGCAGGCGCCGCACCGACCCAGAGGCGGGGGAGAGGTTCGGCGAACGCCGAGGCATAAGGGCGCGTCACCTCGACCTGCCGGATGGAGCGAGGATCTTCGTCGAGGAGATCGGCCCGCCATCGAAGCGCGGCGTCGTCTTCATCCACGGCTCCTGCCTTCGGACCGACACTTGGCATTACCAGATGGCGGGTCTCGGGGGGCACCGGCTCGTCTTCTACGACCTTCGGGGACATGGTCTCTCGCAACCGAAGGGCGATGCGCCGTACACGATGCGGACACATGCCCAGGATCTTGCCCGGGTGATCGTCGATTCGGGCCTCGAGGAGGTCGTCCTCGTCGGTCATTCGGTCGGGGGGATGGTCGCTCTGGAGCTTTGCAGTCACCTTCGGTCTGAGGCGGAGACGGTGAAGGGGCTGGTGCTGCTGAACACCACCTACCGGCCCGCGGCCGAAACCCTCCTGGGAGGAAGCCTCGCCAAGGTCGAGCGAGTGACGCGCCGGCCGTTCGACTTCCTCGGTTCGCGCTCGGATTACGTCGAGCGGATCCGCAAGATAGTGAAGCCCTCAGACTCGATCTTCATGGCCGTCTCTCTAGCCGCGTTCGGTCCGGCTGCGTCGGCGCGGCAGATCGATTTCACATACGACATGCTGGCCGACACACCGGCCGAAGTGATCTTCGATCTCATCAAGTCGTATCGCGATTTCGACGTGCGCGAGGTGATCGGCGAGATAGAGGTGCCCACATTCGTCGTGGGTGGAACGCACGACCGATTGACTAACCCGGAAGCTTCGGTCTTCATAGCCGAGAACATCCCCGGAGCCGAGCTCAAGATGTTCGAGCGCTGCGGACATATGTCCATGCTGGAGCGTCACCGGGAATTGAATAAGCTGCTCGAGGGGTTCGTCTACAAGACGCTAGGTGAGCCGGACGCGGAAGGAACGGGAACCGGATGAAAGATCAACGGGTAGAACGGATGGCCGATGTGCTCGTCGACTATTCGATGGAGATAAAGAAAGACGATCTCGTTGCCATCCGTGGCACCTACGTCGCCGAGCCCTTGATGCTCGCCCTCTACGAGCGCTGCTTGCAGCGAGGTGCCCAACCGATGCTGCGCGCATCCATCCCTGCGGCCGACCCGCTGTTCTATCGGTTCGCGGAGGAGCATCAACTCGATTACGTGTGGGAGACCGAGAGGTGGTTGAACGACAATCTCGATGTCTCGTTCAGCATCATCAGCGACACGAACACTCGGCAACTTTCGAAGATCGATCATTCGAAGCAGGTGAGGCGTTCGCTGGCTCGCAAGGACTTGATGGACACCTGGTTCAAGCGCTCGGCGGCCGGTGAGGCGCGCTGGAACGTGACGCTCTTCCCCACGGAGGCTCACGCGATGGATGCCGAGATGAGTCTCGCCGAGTACGAGGACTTCTATTACGGAGCCTGCCTCGTCGGCGAAACGGATCCCGTCGCCGAGTGGAAGAAGGTCGCGGAGAAGCACCAGCGACTCGTTGAATGGATGAAGGGACGGAACGAGATCCACGTGGAGGGCGAGGGGACGGACCTCATCCTCGAGGTTGGTGGGCGGATCTGGTTGCCCGCGGACGGCAAGGAGAACTTTCCCGACGGCGAGATCTTCACCGGCCCGATAGAGACGAGGACCCGCGGTCACATCTCGTACAGCTACCCGGCCATCTTCGACGGCGTCGCCGTCGAGGGGATCCGCCTCGACTTCGAGGGGGGCCGCGTCGTGGACGCGACGGCCCAGAAGAACGAGGACTTCCTCATCAAGAAGCTCGACACCGACCCCGGTGCCCGGGTGCTGGGAGAGATCGGGATCGGAACCAACTTCGGGATCAAGGAGTTCACGGGAGAGATCCTCCTCGACGAGAAGATCGGCGGAACCGTTCACCTCGCGGTCGGGGCCTCCTATCCCGAGTCGGGCGGGACCAACGAATCCGCCGTCCACTGGGACATGGTCTGCGACCTGCGGCGTGGGGGCCGGATCACGGTCGACGGCGACGTGCTCGTGGAAGAAGGCAAGTTCCTGGTCTGATCACCCCCTGGAAACCCTCCCCCTCCGCTTGACTATCGAACATATGTTCGTATATGATTCTCGGCATGAAGTCAAGGACCGAGGCGCCCGACCCGGGGCTCGCAAGAGAGGCTTTGGAGCTGCTCGACGACTCGGCCCGAAGCATCGGCGCGCACGAGCGCGAGCGGCTCAGGGGGATCGTCGCCTGCGACCGTCTCGGTCTGTGGGAGGACCA
>JAXDJL010000339.1:0-2555 GCA_034665685.1 Actinomycetota bacterium
CGACGCCCCGGTCTCGGCCGGGGCGTCTGCTTATCCGCCGGGACGAAGCTACGGCAGCCCGATCGCGATCATCCCCAACAGGACGCCGGCGAGCCCGACCCACTGGATGGGCTTGAGCCGCTCCCCGAGGAACGCGACGGCGACGACGATCGTCACCGCCGGCCCGTCGGCGGCCGTCACGACCGAGAAGCCGTCGCGCTCCAGGGAGGTCCGCACGCGCCGCACGATCTTCGCGTCATCGTCGACGACGAGGATCGGCGCGACAGGGATGGCCGCGCGATCAGCGGCGCTTCGCTCGGGAACAGGCATCGGCAGCATGGTAGGGCTCGACCGTAGGCGCCGGTCATGTCGAATGCGTGACGGCACAACGGAGCACGAATACTGTTCGGCCGGCAGACGTGCAGGCGATGGGGCGTCTCCGTGTATTGAGTAATTCGCCCGGCACCATCCGTCATAGCAGGCAGCGCGCCAGAATTGGCGTGCGGGTCATGGAGCGGGCATGAGGCGCGATCTCGTCGAGGCGGCACGCCGGGGAGACCACGAGGCATTCGAAGTCCTCGCGACCTCTGCCGGTGATCGCCTGTACGCCGTCGCGCGTCTCATCCTTCGACAGACCGACCTGGCTGAAGACGCGGTGCAGGAAGCTCTCGTTCGCGCTTGGCAACAACTTCCTTCCCTGCGCGATCCCGACAGGTTCGACGCCTGGCTCCATCGCCTCCTGGTCAACGCCTGCGCGGATCAGGGACGAAAGCTGCGGCGCTGGTCGCGACAGGTGCGACCGCTTTCGCTCGAACCATCGATCGGCGACGACACCGGCTCAGTCGCCGATCGGGATCAGCTGGAGCGGGGGTTCAGCCGACTCAGGCCGGAGCACCGGGCGGTGGTCGTCCTCCACTACTACAGCGGGTTCTCGGCAGCCGAGATCGCACGAATCCTCGGCGTACCCGAGGGCACCGCGAGATCACGACTTCACCATGCGACCCAGGCGATGCGTGCGGCTCTCGAAGCCGACGCGCGGCAGCCGGCGGCCGCCCAGAACAGGATTGCGTGATGGCTACAGACCAACGGTTTGACGAATCGGTCAGTAGGTGGTTGGAGGAGACAGCGCCCGCGCGGCTACCCGAGCAAGTGCTGACCGCCACGTTGGAGCGGACACGTCGAAGCCGGCAGCAAGTGGGCTGGCGCGGACTTCTGCGGAGAGCTGAGATGCCCCGATTCGTACCGGGGCTGGGCAATGCGGCCGTCGTCGTGGTGGCTGCCGTGTTGGCGCTGAACCTCGTAGCAAGCGGCCTTGGGGGGCCGTCGGCCAAAGATCCCCGGCCGGAGGGGATCTTCGCCGATGTCGGTGGTTGGATCGCGTTCGGCGACCTACGTGGGATCTGGGCCGTGGACCCCACTGGACGCGGCGATCCTGACAGTCAGGTACAGCTCGACTCGAAACAGGGGACCCCGAAAGCGTGGTCTCCAGACGGTTCGAAGCTGCTCGTGCTGCGCGAGCAGCATGACGTGGGGCACCCCAACGCGATGGTTCTCTTCGTTCTGAACGCGGACGGAACCGAGACACGTCTCACCCAGGCCGCGTTCCGGAGTGGAGGTGATTTCACGTCTGATGGCGCCCGGGTGGTCTACGCGGGTCCGCGCGACGATGGCGATGGTTCCAACATCTACGTCATCGATGCAGCGGGTGGGACGCCCGAGCCGCTGCTTGCCGCCGGTCGTCGTTGGGTCCTCGACGGAGGGTGCCCGGGATACGAGGGGTGTGTGGACGGGCGACGCTTCCTCGACACGGGGGTGTACGCGCCGACGTTCTCACCCGACGGGACGCAGATCGCGTACTTCGACGGCGCAGGGGACTGGGGCCACAGTCTTCGCGTGATGAATAGCGACGGCACCGGCACGCGTGTCGTGCTGGAGAACGCCATGACCACCGGAGCGGGCCACGTCGCGGGCCTCGATTGGTCTCCGGACGGCCGACACCTCGTATTCGCTCTCGACACCCAGGGCGTGTATGTCGTTCGCATCGACGGGTCGGGGCTCACAAAGGTGTCCTCAGAAGGGTTCGGAGGAGCGGATCCACATTGGTCGCCAGACGGCTCGCTCATCTCGTACAACAGGGGGGACCCTCTCGGAAACACGTCTGGCGCGCTCGTGATCGCGCGGCCGGACGGAACGCCAGTTCAGGAGTTCGACTACGGTCGGTCGGGACCCTGGAATCCTCGATAGGTCCGCGACTTTCCCATTGACCGACTGTGCCGGGAGGCAAAAGGAGACCGCGACGCAGAGCCGCGGCAAACGGTCGGCGGACATCGACAACGCGGTGCGTTCGCCAGGCGCAGATCAAGCGCTCGTCATCGAGGCGGGGATACCGACCGTGGACGCCTTCGAGTGCTACGAGCCGTGACTGCGACTGGCGGGCTGATCCTCCTCTAGGCCCTCCGCGCGATCAGATCGACGGCCCTTCGATAGTGCCGTTCGATCGCGGCGGTGTCGTCCTCGAACCCGCCCTCTACGGCGGCGACGAGTCGATAGAGGAGCGCCCCAACGAGCATCTGGTC
>JAXDJL010000340.1:0-4513 GCA_034665685.1 Actinomycetota bacterium
CGACTCCAACGCCGACGGGTTCGGCGACTTCAACGGGCTGACCGACAAGCTCGACTATCTCGAATGGCTCGGCGTGGATGCGGTGTGGTTGCCGCCCTTCTTCCAATCGCCGCTGCGGGACGGCGGATACGACATCTCCGACTTCTATTCGATCCTTCCCGAGTACGGCAACCTCAGCGACTTCGTGGATTTCTTGGACGAGTCGCACCGGCGCGGCATCCGCGTCATCTCCGACCTCGTCATGAACCACACCTCCGATCAGCATCCGTGGTTCCAGGAGTCGCGCCGGCCGGACTCTGACAAGCGCGATTGGTACGTGTGGTCGGACACCCCCGATCGATATCAGGACGCCCGGATCATCTTCGTAGACACGGAGAAATCGAACTGGACGTGGGACGACGAAGCCGGCGCCTACTTCTGGCACCGCTTCTTCAGTCACCAGCCGGACCTCAACTACGACAACGAAGAGGTGCAGGAACAGATGCTGGCGGTCGTCCGCTTCTGGCTCGACCTCGGCTTGGACGGTTTCAGGTTGGATGCCGTCCCCTACCTCTTCGAGCGCGAGGGGACGAACTGCGAGAACCTTCCGGAGACGCACACCTTCCTGAAGCGCGTGCGCGCCGAGGTCGACAAACAGTACGAAGACATCGTTCTCCTCGCCGAAGCCAACCAGTGGCCCCCCGACGTGGTTCCCTACTTCGGCGACAACGACGAATGCCACATGGCGTTCCACTTCCCCTTGATGCCGCGCATGTTCATGTCGGCGAAGAGGCAGGTGCGTTATCCGATGGTCGAGATCCTCGAGAAGACGCCGCCTATCCCGGACACGGCCCAGTGGGGGATCTTCCTGAGGAACCACGACGAACTGACGCTCGAGATGGTGACGGACGAAGAGCGCGACTACATGTACAACGAATACGCGAAGGACCCGCGGATGAAGTTGAACGTCGGGATCCGGCGCCGGTTGGCTCCCCTGCTCGACAACTCGCGCGATCAAACGGAGTTGTTCCACGCGATGTTGCTCTCGCTGCCCGGGACTCCCATCATCTATTACGGGGACGAGATCGGGATGGGCGACAACATCTATCTCGGTGACCGCGATGGCGTCCGCACTCCGATGCAATGGAACGGCGATCGGAACGCGGGTTTCTCGCAGGCCGACTTCGCGCAGCTCTATCTGCCGGTCCTGCTCGATCCCGTCTACGGGTACCAGTCGGTTAACGTGGAGGCCGAGCAGAGGAACCAAAGTTCTTTCCTGCAGTGGTTCAGGAAGCTCCTGGCGGTCCGCAAGCAGCACGAGGTATTCGGACTCGGCACCTTCGAGCCGTTGCACCCGGAGAACGCTGCGATCTTCCCCTACGTACGCAAATGGAAGGACGACATCATCTTGTGCGTCAACAACCTCGCAGGCAGGGCTCAGGCGGCCGAGTTAGACCTCTCCCCCTATGAGGGTATGTACCCCGTGGAGATGCTGGGTCGCGAGCGCTTCCCCCGCATCGGAGAGCTGCCGTACCTCTTGACGTTCGGGCCGCACAGCTTCTACTGGTTCCAACTCGTATCGGAGGGGTCGTTATGACCATCGACATCAGCGCGCTGAAGGAAACCCTTCCATCGCAGCGATGGTTCGGTGACAAGGCGCGCACTATCGACACGATCGAGGTCCTCGACCACGCGACGGTCGCGGACGGTCTGGTCTTCGCGGTAGCAACGATCCGTTTCGAGGACGGTAGGAGCTCGCTCTACAACCTGCCTCTGGCCGTCGACGGAGAAAACGTTCGCGACGCTACGGAGGATCCGGAGCGACTGAAAGAGCTCGGACGTTTGATGGCGAGCGGAGCATCCATCAAAGGCGAACACGGCACGTTCCATTTCAGCGGCCCGGGCCTCGACCCGTTGGCCCCGCCCGGGGCGAGCGTCAGGCTGATCGGCGCGGAGCAAAGCAACACCTCGATAGTGCTGGACGAACGTTTCATCCTCAAGCTGCTGAGACGCGTGGACTGGGGGCCGAACCCCGACCTAGAGCTGTCGCGCGTGCTCACCAGCGAAGGCTTCGACTTCATCCCCCCGCAGGTGGGTGAGATCTCTTACGAAGAGGACAAGGAGACGGATGCCCGGGAGATAGATCTGGGGATCGCGCAGCAGTACCTCCCCGATGGACGCGAGGGCTGGGATGCCGCTTTGGTGCACCTGAGGCGAGTCCTCGACGAGATTCACCCATCGGACGTCCGCGAGGACATGAGGTTGTTGATCGAGGAGAGGTCGAGCATCCTTCTCCGCGCTATCGAGGATCTCGGCGACGTGACCGGGTCCCTGCACGTGCTGCTCGCACGGGAAGAGTTCGACCCCGACCTCCGAGCGGAACCGATCGAGCCGATGGACCTCAAGGAATGGGCGGAGCGGAGCAGGTCGCTCCTCTTCGACCTCCTGCCGGTGGTACCGGAGCTCGCGCCACTGCAGGCACCGATCGAAGCGCACATCAACGCACTGACCGAACTGGACGAGCCGGGCCTCAAGGCGCGCGTCCACGGCGACTATCACCTGGGGCAGGTGCTGCACACCAGCCGGGGCTGGATGATCCTCGACTTCGAAGGTGAACCGGCGCGCTCCCTCGAGGAGCGAAGGGCCAAACAATCACCTCTGAAGGACGTCGCCGGGATGCTTCGCTCTTTCAGCTACGCGTCGTTCGCCGTTCTGTTCGAGCGCACCGAGCCCGGGTCCGATGAGTGGCTGCGCCTGCGCCCGTGGGCACACTGCTGGGAACAACTCGCTCGCGAGCATTTCCTTAGCGGTTATCTCACGAAATCGCACGAGGGGAACTTCTTGCCGGCGGACGTCGGCGACCTTGCGCTGTTGCTCGACTTCTTCGAGATCGACAAAGCTCTCTACGAGCTGGGATACGAGCGGGGGCACCGCCCCGAGTGGATGCGCATCCCGCTCGAGGGACTCCAGCAAGCTATCGAACGGGGGATCGCCTGATGGCACGACGATCATCTTCAAAGGGATCGGCCTCGGCCAAGACACCGCCTTCGGCCGAGGCACCGGCTCCAACCAAGGCGCCCGTAGCTCCACCCGCTCGCGAGGTCCCATCCCTCATCGGTGATCTCGACCTACATCTCGTCGGCGAGGGAAGCCACCGGCACCTCTATCGGAAGCTGGGCGCGCATGTCGTCAAGGTGGATGGTGTCGCCGGCGTTCACTTCGCCGTCTGGGCCCCCAACGCTCGCGACGTCCGGGTAGTCGGAGATTTCAATTCGTGGGACGGACACGATCACGGGATGCGCTCGATCGGGTCCTCCGGGATCTGGGAGCTCTTCGTTCCGGGTTTGGGATCCGGAACCCTCTACAAGTTCGCGATCGTGACGCAGGACGGCCGGACCCTGATGAAGACCGACCCACTGGCCTTCTACACGGAGCCTCCCGGCACCGGCGGGCAGAACGCGTGCATCGTCTTCGACAGCCAGTACGAGTGGGGGGACAAGGCCTGGATCGAGCGACGCGCCAAGGCGGATCCCTACGGATCACCGATGTCGACCTACGAGGTTCACCTCGGGTCGTGGCGTCGAGGACTGGATGGAGAGTCACTCGACTACCGGACTCTCGGCAGCCAACTGGCCGATTACTGCACCGAGATGGGCTTCACGCACGTGGAGTTGCTGCCGATCGCGGAGCACCCCTTTGGTGGCTCTTGGGGCTACCAGGTAAGCAACTACTTCGCTCCCACCGCTCGCTTCGGGAACCCCGACGACTTCCGGTTCCTCGTCGACGAGTTGCACAAGGCGAACGTCGGCGTGATCGTGGACTGGGTCCCCGCCCATTTCCCGAAGGACGACTGGGCACTCGCGCGTTTCGACGGAACGGCCCTGTACGAGCACATCGATCCCCGCAAGGGAGAGCACCCCGACTGGGGGACGTTGGTCTTCAACTACGGACGCAACGAGGTCCGCAACTTCCTCATCTCGAACGCGCTGTTCTGGATGGACGAGTTCCACATCGACGGGCTGCGCGTCGATGCCGTCGCATCGATGATCTACCTCGACTACAGCCGTAAAGAGGGCGAATGGGAGCCGAACGTGCACGGGGGCCGCGAGAACCTCGAAGCGGTCTCCTTCCTCAAGGAGCTCAATACGGTCGTTCCCAGCGAACACCCCGGCGCCCTCATGATCGCCGAGGAGTCGACCGCGTGGCCGGGCGTCAGCCGGCCGGTCCATCTGGGTGGCCTGGGGTTCGGTTTCAAATGGAACATGGGGTGGATGCATGACACGCTCTCGTACTTCACAAAGGAGCCGATCTACCGCCGCTTCCACCACAACAACCTCACCTTCAGCCTCATGTATGCGTGGAGCGAGAACTTCGTCCTTCCCCTATCGCACGACGAGGTCGTTCACGGGAAAGGCTCCCTCGCCGGAAAGATGCCGGGCGACGAATGGCAGAAGCTCGCGAACCTCCGGTGTCTTTTCGCCTACATGTGGGCACATCCCGGCAAGCAGCTTCTCTTCATGGGCGGCGAGATAGC
>JAXDJL010000341.1:0-2596 GCA_034665685.1 Actinomycetota bacterium
CGAGGAGAATCTCGGCCTCCAGCGAGTTGAGCTCTCCCGCGGGATCTGCGTCTTCCCCGAAGCCGCGCACGACCATGGCGAGGGCGTCCGTTTGGCGGAACTCCGCTATCCCCTGAGCCGTGAGACCACCGGGTACGTCGACGAACCGCACTTTGGCGTGCACGACCTTCTTCGAGGATTCGATGCCGGCCAGTACGCCGAGCCTCTCATCCGGCACGTCCACTACGGCCTGGTTCGAGCGGCCTCCCGCTCCTCCCGACCTCGTCAACGCGGTGAACAAGGTGGACTTCCCCGAATAGGGCATCCCAACGATCCCGACGTCTTTCATCGCTGGTGAGGATAGCGTCGGGGCCGTGGAAACCGACCTCGCCGGCAAAGGCGTGCTCGTGACCGGCGGTGGCGGTGGCATCGGCGGAGCGCTGGTCCGCGCCTTCGGAGCCGAAGGGTCTCGGGTCGGCGTGCATTTCCGGAGCAGTCGTGAGCGGGCCGAGGAGCTGGCGCAAGAGGTGGACGGCGCAGCACTAAAAGCGGACCTCACCGTCGAGTCGGAGGTCGACGCGCTCATCCCCCACGCGGTCGAGGCACTCGGCCGGCTCGACGTGGTCGTCGCGAACGCGGGGGACTGGCCCGAGGACGACGAGCCGATCTGGAAGATGTCGTTCGAGCGGTGGCGCGCCACGATCGCGGCCAACCTCGACAGCGTGTTCCTCACGTGCCGCGCGTTCCTCCGTCACGTCGAGAGCACCGGCGTCGGGAACATCGTCATCATCAGCTCCACCGCCGGACTGTTCGGCGAAGCAGGACATGCGGACTACGCCGCAGCAAAGGGCGCCCTGGCGAGCGGCTTCGCACTAAGCCTCAAGAACGAGATCGTTCGCATCGCGCCGAACGGCCGCGTCAACGTCGTGTGCCCTGGTTGGACGCTAACGCCGATGGCCCGTGCCTCGCTCGAGGATCCGCAGAAGCCGGCCCTCATCCAACGGACGATGGCTCTGCAGAAACTCGGCGAGGCAGAGGACGTGGCGCGCGTCGTGGTGAGCCTCGCGTCGGATCGCGTTTCAGGTCATGTAACGGGCCAGGTCATCACGGTGGCCGGCGGCATGGAAGGCCGTGTCCTCCACGAACTGGACTAGGTAGCCTCCGGAGCCTTCTTCCGGCTGAGCACGATGCGCGGCGGGTTCTGGAGCGTTTGCAGAACGACGCAGTACTGATGTGTCTTCTCTTCGAGCGCGGCCAGTTGCTCGTCGGTCGCGTTTGGAGCGTCGACCCTGAGAGCCAAGCGGATGTCCTGGAAACCTACGGGGACCGTCTTGTCGACCCCAAGGGTGCCGCGCAGATCCAGGTCACCCTCCACCTCGACCGCTAAGTCGTTCGTCTCGATGCCCATCGCGGACGCGACCATCTGGCAGGTGATCTGTGCGCATGCGGCGAGCGCCCCCAGGAGCATGTCGCCCGAGCAGGCTCCCGTGCCGGCGCCACCGGTGCCGGAGTGAGCCTGCGCCTCGTGGATGGCGCGCCCGATCTCCACCGAACACGAGATCGGAGCGTCCTTCTGGGACCCGGTCGCCCGCAAGGTGATTAGCGCGGCGTTCGGTTCCTCCCGGTACCGCTCCTTGAGCGGGCGCTGCCTCTCTCTTAGGTTCATCCTCTACCCCTTACGTGGCCGCTATCGGCTAGTTGTCCATCACGAGGAACGATGACACAGTCGCGCGAACCGCGGAAGGGAGCGAGACCGATGAGAAGCAACACCGTTTACAAGACCTTCAACACGAAGGAGCGGCGAGAGTTCGTTCGCATCACCGAGGACGTCCAGGCGGCTGTTGACGAGGCTCAGATCCAGGAGGGTTTGGCTCTCGTCAGTGCGATGCACATCACGGCCGCCGTCTGGATCAACGACGACGAGCCCGGCCTGCAGGAAGACGTGATGGAGTGGCTCGACAAGATCGCGCCGCCCTCGTGGAAGGGTCCGGCGAACGACGTAGCGGCACAACTATCGCCGGACCCCGGTGATTACCGGCACCACCGCGGCGGCGAGGACAACGGCGACGCCCACCTCAAGAACCTGCTCGTCCATCATCAGGTCATCGTTCCGGTAACGAAGGGCAAGCTCGACCTCGGCCCCTGGCAGGCGATCTTCTATTGCGAGTTCGACGGGCGGCGCAACAAACGCCTCGTGATCAAGGTGCTGGGAGACTGACTACAGGATGCGGGAGCCGAGAACTCAGAGGATGCGGGAGCCGAGCGCGCTGGACACCAGCTCGTTCGCGAGGATGCCGGTGGCGTCGGCGAAGTCGAGGATCGGGTTCACCTCGACGACCTCGAGCGACGTGATGATGTCGGCTTCGGCGATCACCTCCATAGCGAGGTGCGCCTCCCGGTAGGACAGTCCGCCCTTCACCGGAGTTCCGACGCCCGGCGCGATCTCGGGATCGCAGACGTCCACGTCGAGTGAGAGGTGAACGAAACCGTCTCCGCGCACGACCTCGACCGCGTCGCGCATCACGTCCGCGACTCCTCGCCGGTCGATGTCGGCCATCGTGAAGACGGTGAGACCCAGCTCTCTGATGAGTTGCTTCTCCCCCGCGTCGAGTTGCCT
>JAXDJL010000342.1:0-4281 GCA_034665685.1 Actinomycetota bacterium
ACGATGATCGTTTCGCCTGCGTTGTATTCCTTCCACAGGATCTTCTCGGACACAGGGTCCTCGATCAAACGCTGGATCGAGCGACGCAACGGTCGTGCACCGAGAGCGGGGTCGTAACCGACCTTCGCCAGATGACCCTTGGCGGCATCTGTGAGCTCGATGCCGACATCCTGACTCTCGAGCTGCACCGCAACGCGGCGGATCAACAGATCGACGATCGATTTCACCTCTGCTTCGCTCAGCTCGTGGAACACGATCACTTCGTCGATGCGGTTCAGGAACTCCGGACGGAAACCCTTCTTCAGTTCTTCCGTCACTCGTTCCTTCATCTTGTCGTAGGTCAGTGCCGAGCTTGCTTGCCCGAAGCCCATCGCCGGCTTACGCAAGTTCTGGGTTCCGAGGTTCGAGGTCATGATGATCACGGTGTTCTTGAAGTCGACCGTCTTGCCCTGCGCATCCGTGAGACGACCATCCTCGAGGATCTGCAGCAGGGTGTTGAAGACGTCCGGGTGCGCCTTCTCGATCTCGTCGAGCAACACGACCGAGTAAGGCCGGCGCCGAACTGCCTCGGTCAACTGACCGCCTTCCTCGTATCCGACGTAGCCCGGAGGTGAACCCACGAGTCGGGAGACGGTGTGCTTCTCCATGTACTCGGACATGTCGAGTTGGATCAAGGCATCCTCGTCGCCGAACAGGAACTCGGCGAGCGTCTTGGCCGTCTCGGTCTTACCGACACCCGATGGGCCCAAGAAGATGAACGACCCGGCGGGACGCTTGGGGTCTTTCAATCCCGCGCGCGTGCGTCGGATCGAACGAGACACCGCACTTATCGCGTCGTGTTGACTCACGATGCGCTTGTGAAGCTCGTCCTCCATCCGAAGGAGCTTGGCGGTCTCTTCCTCGGTCAACGCCATCACCGGGATGCCCGTCCATGACGACAGGACCTCGGCGATCTCCTGCTCGTTGACCTCGGCAAGGGTCTCGCCTTCGGTCGCCTTCCATTCGGTTTCCTTGACGGCGCGCTCTTCCATGAAGCGTTTCTCTTCGTCACGGTGGGACGCGGCCTTCTCGAAGTCTTGTGCTTCGATCGCCGCTTCCTTCTGAGATTTGACTTCGGCGATCTTCTCTTCGAGCTCGCGATAGTCGGGGGGTGCGCTCATCCTGCGGATCCTCAGGCGCGATCCCGCCTCGTCGATCAGGTCGATCGCCTTGTCGGGGAGGAACCGGTCGCTGATGTAACGGTCCGCTAGGTTGGCCGCCGCGACGAGGCCCTGGTCGGTGATGTTCACCCGGTGGTGTGCCTCGTAGCGATCGCGCAAACCCTTGAGGATGTCGATCGTGTGAGCGACAGAAGGCTCCGGGACCTTGATCGGTTGGAACCTGCGCTCGAGTGCTGCGTCCTTTTCGAGGTGCTTGCGGTACTCGTCCAACGTGGTCGCACCGATCGTCTGCAGCTCGCCGCGAGCAAGCATCGGCTTCAGGATCGAAGCCGCGTCGATCGCGCCCTCTGCCGCGCCGGCACCCACGAGGGTGTGCAGCTCGTCGATGAACAGGATGATGTCGCCGCGCGTCTTGATCTCCTTGAGCACCTTCTTCAAGCGCTCTTCGAAGTCGCCGCGGTAACGGGACCCGGCAACCAATGCGCCGAGGTCGAGCGTGTACAGCTGCTTGCCGGCGATGGTCTCGGGCACGTCCTGCTTGACGATCTTCTGAGCTAGCCCCTCGACGATCGCGGTCTTGCCCACGCCGGGCTCGCCGATCAGAACGGGGTTGTTCTTGGTGCGACGAGACAGAACCTGCATCACGCGCTCGATCTCGTTGTCGCGACCGATGACCGGATCGAGTTTGTTCTCTCGAGCCAACTGCGTGAGGTTGCGTCCGAACTGGTCCAGGACGAGCGAGCCCTGAGGGGCTTCGCCCGGGGCTCCCGGAGCGCCCTCTTTGGCACCCGAGTAGCCGGACAGCAACTGGATGACTTGCTGGCGAACCCGACCGAGGTCGGCGCCCAGCTTGACGAGCACCTGGGCGGCTACGCCCTCTCCCTCACGGATCAATCCGAGCAGGATGTGCTCTGTTCCTATGTAGTTGTGGCCGAGCTGCAGCGCTTCTCTAAGCGACAGCTCGAGCACCTTCTTCGCACGAGGCGTGAAGGGGATATGCCCCGAAGGGGGCGACTGACCCGCTCCGATGATCTCCTCGACCTGCTGGCGAACCTTCTCCAGCGAGATCCCCAGTGATTCGAGGGCCTTAGCGGCGACCCCCTCGCCTTCATGTATCAGTCCGAGCAGGATGTGCTCGGTCCCGATGTAGTTGTGGTTGAGGAGCCTCGCCTCTTCCTGCGCGAGGACGACCACCCGACGGGCCCTATCTGTAAATCTCTCGAACATCGGGCCCTCCCTTTCTTTCGTATCCGATACGGCCCTGACGGCCGGATCGGATTGGCCCTGAGTATACGAAGGGCGTATTCCCTTCCCTCGGAGCCGTTCCTATACCCCTTAAACGATGGAGTCGGCGAAAACGTTCCCTAGCTCGACTATCGGCCGCCCTCGGGCCCTCCCTAAGCCCCTATCGGTGTCAGTGGATGGGATCCCGGGCCGAGGAGGTGATCCCGAAGCGAGAGCGCGAGATCGGAGGAGCCGGCCCGGCCGGCCGCGCGGCACCGCTGAATAACCATCTCCAGTCCTGCGGAAGAACGTCGGTCCGGCCCCCCTGTGAAGAGAACCCCCGGGCGAGCGGCACCCACGGCATCGGACCCGGCAGGTCATCCGCCTCGGGTGCTTCGCCTGGTCGAGGGATGACCCACAGCCCAACCGTCGACTGATCCACGGCCATGTGGTCGTCCGGTCCAAAGGTGATGTCCAGACCGCTGAAACGAACACCGTCCATCTTCTCCAGCAACGGGGCCAGATCGGTTCCCGCGACCCTGCCCTGACCGGCGGCCTTGCGCGCCGCCCATCCGATCATCGAGACCGCGTCGTAGCCCCGTCGCTCCCAGCCCAGGGGCTTCGTTCCCCACCAATCCTCGAAGGCGGACGAGAACCGCTCGAAGTTCGGAACCGGCAAGTAGTGAACGCCGCGCGCGTACGAGTCTGCCGCCACCGTCCCGGGCGAAAGATCGACCTCTGCGAGCGACGGAGTGATCGTGAGATCGAATCCGGCGACCTGGGGAGCCCATGTGTTCTGGCCGGAGGCCGACGCGCGAGCCTTCGCCGTGCTCCGATAACGGGCCCCCGCCAGACGCAGGGACCGGAAGATCTTGACGGCCATAGGCGGTGGCGCGTCGATGACCACGGCTTGGACCCGCTTGGGTCTCAGCTTCTCCACGAGCCCGCTCGTGTTGTGAAGATCGGGGGTGAACGTCTCGGAGGCAACCAAACGCCGGCCCTCCTCCTGCAACGCGAGGGTGAGCGACCGGCGGGCGGTCTCGCCCGTTAGATCTTTGGCCGACAACATCCCGATCCGCCGGTACCCGCGATCCACCAACAGATAGTTCACGATCCGTCGTGCCTCCCACAAAAACGACGGCGAGGCTTGAAACACATGTGGGCTGAGGAGTCGGGCCGCGTAGAGGTCCCCGTAACAAAGGACGGCCGGGACGCCACCTTGCGCTAGGGCCTGCTCGGTGGCCGGTAGTCCCTGGGTCGGTCCTGCATAAACGATCCCGACGGTGCGATCCGACGCGGCCAGCTGTTGCACCAATTGCGTTGCGCGGGCCGGGTCACCCTGATCGTCGAGGGTGACCAACTCGTACATGGGTTCGGTCTCCGCGCGTGAACGGTTAAGGACATGCACGGCAAGGTCGGCACCCTCGAAGGCGTCTTCTCCCCTCCATGCATCCGGGCCGGAGAGACTCCCGACCAAACCGACGATGCGGGTCTTGGTGCTGCTGGGGGTGGGATTGGGGACGCGGAGGGTGAAGTCGTTGTCCCCGTTATCGAACTGGCAGGCAGCGAAGGAGAGAACGACGAGAAGGAGCGCACCTCGTCTCAGCATGAGGCGGGAAATCCTGCCACCTATCGGAGCGGAAGGGTTCTACTGCTCCGGCTTCATCGTGGGGAAGAGGATCACCTCCCGCAGAGACGGCAACCCGAGTAAGAGGGCCAGGAGACGGTCGATCCCCAATCCGAATCCACCTGCGGGCGGCATCCCGTAGGACAAGGCTTCGAGGAAATCCTCGTCGGCCAGGTTCGCCTCCTCGTCTCCTGCGGCCCGGGCCGAGGCCTGTTGTTCGAACCGTTTCCTCTGCTCGTGAGGATCGTTCAACTCCGAATAGCAGGGAGC
>JAXDJL010000343.1:0-3629 GCA_034665685.1 Actinomycetota bacterium
GCCCTCGTGTCGCTCCCGATCGGATTCGTCCGCGGCTTCGTGGTGGCCCACGACTGGGGGCTGTCGACCCAGAGCTTCGGCGCGTGGATCGCCGATCAGGTCCGGTCGCTCGGGGTGGGGCTGGTGATTGCCGGGATCACGGCGATCGTCTTCTACGGGCTCGTCAGGTGGCAACCGCGCTGGTGGTGGATCTTTGGGTGGGCGGCCTTCTCGCTGTTGTCGGTGCTCTTGACGTTCCTGTGGCCGATCCTCATCGCACCGCTCTTCAACAAGTTCACCCCTCTCGAAGATCCGGTGCTGACGCGGCAGATCCTGGCGCTGGCCGATCAGGCGGGCGTCTCGGTGAAGGAGGTCCTCGTCGCGGACGCCAGCAAGAGAACGACCGCAGAGAACGCATACGTCGCCGGCATCGGAAGCTCCAAGCAACTCGTCCTGTACGACACGCTCCTTGTCAACGGCGACACGGATGAGACGCTCTTCGTCGTCGCTCACGAGCTGGGGCACAAAGTGAAGAACCACGTGGTGAAGGGCCTGATCGTCTCCTCCGCCGGATTGCTGATCGGGTTCGCGCTGCTGGCATGGTTGTCGCATCGGCCATGGTTCTGGAGTTGGGCCAGGGCCGACGGGATCGCCGACGTCAGGGCCCTGCCGCTGCTGATCGCCTTCGTCACGGTGGCCGGTCTCCTCACGCTCCCGATCCAGAACGGCCTCTCGCGCCGTTTCGAGCGCGAGGCCGACGCCATCGCCCTGCGTCTGACGCACGATCCTTCGACGGCCGTACGGGTCTTCCGTCGTCTGGCCTACTCGAACATCGCCGACCTCCGGCCGAACCCAGTGGCCACCTGGCTCCTCTTCTCGCACCCTCCGATCCCCGAGCGGATCGCCGCCGCCGTAGCCGAATCGCGCAGCGCGCCCTAGTGTCCCGAGGCAGCATGACTTCTGAGTCGGGGCACTAGACTCTGTCGAAACATCTATTTCCCAAGGGCAAGGGGGAGTTTCATGGCCGCTCAGACGATCATCGACCGCTTCTACGAGCGGGTCTCCACCCATCCGGAGAAGGTTGCCCTTAGATACAAATGGAACGGGCAATGGCAGGACATCTCCTGGGCCCAGTACGGCGAGAGGGTGAGGAAGGCGGCCAAGGCCCTCCTGTCCCTCGGCTTCAAGCCCGGGGACAAGATGGCGCTCCTGTCGGGGAACCGGCCCGAGTGGCACGTCGCCGATGTCGGCTGCATGTCGGTCGGGGGTGCCACGGCCGCGATCTACGTGACGAACTCGCCCGATCAGGTGAGGCACGTGATCGCCGACTCGGACTCCAAGATCGCGATCGTCGAGAACCCGGGCCAGCTCGAGAAGATCCTGAAGGTGCGTGAAGAGCTGCCGCTCCTCGAGAAGGTCGTCGTGTTCGAGGGTTACGAAGGGGACGCCGACAAGGACTTCGTGCTCACGTGGGACGAGTTCCTGAAGCTGGGAGCCGACGTCGACGACTCGCGTTTCATGGACGCTCGAGCCACGGTTACGCCCGACAAGCTGGCGACGTTCGTCTACACGTCGGGCACGACGGGGAACCCCAAGGGCGTCATGCTCACGCACTCGAACATCTGGTGGACCGCGACGCACTCCGAGCAGCAGTTGCCACTGGGTGACGCCGAGGGTGGGAAGGCTCTCTCTTATCTTCCCCTCTCCCACATCGCGGAGCGCATGATCTCGCACCTGCTGCAGATCTATTACGGCACCACCACGTGGTTCGCCGAGAGCCTCGAGACGCTCCTTCCCGACATGCAGGCGTGCAAGCCGACCTACTTCTTCGGCGTGCCGCGCGTGTGGGAGAAGTTCTACGCGGGCATCCAGGCGAAGATGGCGGCCGCCGACCCCACCGACCGCAAGGCGAAGCTCGCCAAGAAGGCGATCGAGCTCGGCAAGCAGGTGACCGTCGCCGAGCAGGAGGCGGTGAACCGCGGGGGCAAGATGGCGGACGCGAAGGTGCCGCTGGGAACGAAGCTCCAGCACGCGGCCCTCGACAAGCTGGTGCTGAGCAAGATCCGCGCCGCGTTCGGGCTCGACGAGTGTGAGCTGGCGCTGTCTGCTGCCGCTCCTCTCAGCGCCGAGCTGATCTGGTTCTTCCACTCGATAGGCATCAAGATCACCGAGGGCTACGGCCAGTCCGAGGACAACGGCCCGACCAGCTGGAACCCGCGCGACGCCATCAAGATCGGGACCGTGGGACCGCCGCTTCCTGGGCTCGAGGTCAAGATCGCCGAAGACGGCGAGATCCTCGTGCGAGGCGGCAATGTGATGCCGGGCTACTACAAGAACGATCAGGCCACCAAGGAGACGATCAACGAGGACGGGTGGCTGATGTCCGGCGACGTCGGCGAGCTCGACGAGTTCAACTACCTGAAGATCACCGATCGCAAGAAGGACCTCATCATCACGGCCGGCGGCAAGAACATCGCCCCGCAGGAGATCGAGGGCAAGATCAAGAACGCGCACGCGCTCATCTCCCAGGTCGTCGTGATCGGCGACAAGCGCCCGTTCCTTTCGGCGCTCATCACCCTCGACGTGGAGAAGACGCCGGGTTGGGGCCAGGAGCAGGGGATCGGATCCGACATCGCCGAGATCGCGAACCACGAGCGCGCCCTGAAGGAGATCGAAGGCGCGATCAACGAGGTGAACCAGAACCTCGCCAAGGTCGAGGGCATCAAGAAGTTCCGCATCCTGGAGCGCGACTTCCTCCAGGAAGAGAACGAGATCACGCCGACCATGAAGGTCAAGCGCAAGCAGATAAACCTCCTCTATGGAGACGTGATCGAGGACATGTACGACCGCGAGTCCGCCCAGTCCGCCGGAGCGAAGGCACCGATCCGGACCTAGCGCTCCAGCTACCTGGAGGGGCGCTTAGCGGGAAGGGATACGTCCCTACGCGGCGTATTCTTGTGGGGTCATAGCGGCTACCTAGAAGGAGTCGACTCATGCCCGTAACAGTGCGCGATGTACGCGCTTTCAAGGAGCGCGGCGAGCGCTTCGCGATGCTCACGGCCTACGAGGCCAATTCCGCTCGATTGCTCGACGAGGCAGGGATCCCCCTGATTCTCGTGGGCGACACCCTTGGGATGGTGGTGCTCGGCCATCCCACGACTCTCCCCGTGACGATGGACGACATGATCCATCACACGAGAGCGGTCGTTCGTGGCCGCACTAACGCGCTGGTGGTCGGCGACATGCCGTTCATGAGCTATCAGGGCTCGGTCGAGGACGGCATCCGCAACGCGGGCCGTTTCCTCAAGGAGGCCGGCGCCGACGCGGTGAAGCTCGAAGGTGGGGACCGCGTCGTGGAGCTCGTCACTCGTCTCACCGAGGCCGGCATCCCGGTGATGGGACATCTGGGACTCACTCCGCAATCCGTGAATCAGTTCGGCGGCTACCGCGTCCAGGGCAAGACCGACGAGGCGGCTCACCAGCTGCTCGCGGACGCCAAGTCCCTCGAGGCGGCCGGCATCTTCGCTCTCGTACTGGAGGCCGTTCCGTCGAGCGTCGCCCGCCAGGTGACCGCCAAGCTGTCCGTGCCGACGATCGGAATCGGCGCGGGGCCCGACTGCGACGGTCAGGTCCTCGTGTGGCACGACTTC
>JAXDJL010000344.1:0-4145 GCA_034665685.1 Actinomycetota bacterium
AACAGCTGCAGGTGGTGGACTCTCGCGATCGTCCCTTGCGGACCGTGGGACTCGTGCACGGCCGGCCCGGCAAGGACGTGACCACGACCCTCGACATCGACATCCAAAGGGCCGCCGCGGCCGCGTACGGTGGAACCGTCGGGGGCGCGGTAGTGCTGCGCCCGCAGACTGGTGATGTCCTCGCCGTCGTCTCGTCCGCCGAGCTCGACCCGAACAACTACGTCGGCGTCGACGTGAGTCCCTTCAACCGCGCGCTGTCGGGGCTCTATCCCCCCGGCTCCTCTTTCAAGGTCGTCACCTCCGCCGCGGCGCTGGACTCGGGCGAGGTAACGGCCGGTACTCAGCTCACCGGGCCCGCTGAGTACAAGGGGGTGCGGAACTTCGAGTCCGAGCAATTCGCGACGCTCGATTTCGCATCGGCGCTGCAGCACAGCGTGAACACCGCGTTCGCTCAAGTGGCCGAGAAGATCGGGGCGAAGAGGCTGACGAGGTACGCGGAGAGCTTCGGTTTCAACGCTGCCCCCGAGATGCCGCTGCACGCAGCGACCTCCTCCTTCCCGATGCCGGCCGACGAGGGCGACCTGCTGTGGAGCTCCGTCGGGCAGGCGCAGGTTCTTGCCACTCCGCTGCAGATGGCATCGATCGCGGCAACCGTTGCGAACGGGGGCCGGCACGTGGAGCCGCGCATCCTTCTCGGCGACAAGCCCGATATCACCCGGATCATGTCGCGAAGCTCCGCGTCGACGCTTACCCGTTTGATGGAGGGCGTCGTACAAGGGGGCACGGGCGTTGCCGCTCAGATACCCGGCGTTGCTGTTGCGGGGAAGACGGGAACCGCTGAGGTCGACGTGGCGGGAGAGCGCAAGAACCACGCGTGGTTCGTGTGCTTCGCTCCCGCGGGCGATCCGAAATTGGCGGTGGCCGTCGTGTCGGAGCTCGGCGGCATCGGGGGCGAGGTAGCCGCCCCCCTGGCGCGCGGGATCCTCGCGTCTACCCTTCCACTCGCACCGTGAGGGCCGTCGTCCAGCGCGTCGCGAGAGCGAGCGTCACCGTCGACGAGAACGTCGTTGGCAGCATAGGGCGCGGTCTCCTCGTCCTCCTAGGGATCTCGCCCGACGACACGGGGGCCGAGGTGGAGTGGCTGGCGGACAAGGTCGCAGGCCTCAGGATCTTCACGGATCCCGACGGGAAGATGAATCTCTCGATCGAGGAGGTGGACGGCGAATTCCTGATCGTGTCGCAGTTCACGCTGTACGGCGACGCACGCAAAGGGAGGCGACCTTCCTTCATCCGCGCCGCACGAGGTGAGGAAGCGGAGCGCCTCTACGAGTCGGTGGTTGCCGAGCTGCGAGGGCGAGGCTTCACCTGCGCAACGGGGGAGTTCGGCGCCGACATGGACGTGGAACTGGTGAACGAAGGACCGGTGACGATCCTTCTGGATTCCGAGAAGACGTTCTGACCTGCGAGTCCGGCCGCTAGTCCTTCAACACCCGGCGAGCCGCGTCGATGATGGCTTCGGGCGTCAGGCCGAACTGAACCAGTAGCTCTTCCGGCTTCCCAGAGGTCGCATATGTATCTCCGATATCGACGAAGCACATGCGCGTGGGCTTCCGCTCGGCGACGACCATCGCTACCGTCGCTCCGAGACCTCCATAAGCGAGGTGCTCCTCGGCCACCACGATGCCCCTCGTCTCGTTGGCAGCTCGTTCGATCGCGGCCACGTCGACCGGCTTCACGGTGTGCATGTCGATGACGCGAGCCTCGACGCCGTCGTCCTCGAGAGCCTTCGCAGCGTCCAACGCCATCGCAACCATGATCCCGTTGGCGATGATGGCCACGTCGTCCCCGTCGCGCAGCTTGTTCGCCTTGCCGATGTGAAAGTTGGAGACGTCGTCGTAGATAACCGGCACCTTGGGCCGTCCGCATCTGAGGAACGTTGGCCCATCGCGCTCGATCATCTCTCTCGTTGCGGCGGCCGTGCTCGGGCCGTCGGCTGGGACTATCACGGTGAAGCCCGGGAGCGCGCAGGCGAGAGCGACGTCCTCGATAGCCATCTGCGATGGCCCGTCTTCGCCGATCGAGATGCCAGCGTGACTGCCGACGAGCTTCACGTTCTGATTGGGGAACGCAACCGACATCCGGATCTGGTCGAACGCGTTCGACATCAAGAAGGTGGAGAAGGAAGCCGCAATGGCGATCTTGCCGGAACCGGCCAGGCCAGCGGCCACTCCCACCATGTTGGACTCTGCGATGCCGACGTTGAAGAAGCGATCCGGGTAGCGCTCCTTGAAATGGTTCGTGAAGGTCGAGTTGTTGACGTCCCCGTCCACAACGACGATGCGTTCGTCCGAGCCGATCTCCGCGAGCGTCTCTCCGAACGCCTCGCGCGTTGCGGGTCCCTCCTCGAAGTCGATGCGAGTGATGCCCAGGCTCACGATGGCGCTCCGATCTCCTCGAGTGCTTTCGCTTCCTCCTCCGGAGGGATCGGCTTGCCGTGCCAGCCCCCGGGCTTCGCCTCCAGCAGCGACACTCCTTTGCCCTTCACCGTGCGGGCGATGATCGCTTGGGGCGCGGCGTGCACGTCCTTCGATGCCCAGGTGAGGGCGCCCGAGACCTCTTCGAGGGAGTGACCGTCGATCTCGCGCGCCAACCACTTGAAGGCCCGCAGCTTCTCCGCCAACGGGTCGAGCGGCTCGATGTTGTCGACGGCGTCGGTCTGCTGGTAACCGTTCCTGTCGAAGATGAGCGTGAGGTTCGCGAGGCCGTGGTTTCCGGCGAACATGATCGCCTCCCAGACCTGGCCCTCCTCGGTCTCGCCGTCCCCGACCATCACGTAGACGCGGAAATCTCTCTCGTCGATGCGCGCCGCCAGCGCGTGACCGATACCGACCGACAGGCCCTGGCCGAGCGATCCGGTCGACGCTTCGACGCCCGCAAGCCGGTTCATGTTCGGGTGTCCCTCGAGTGGTGACCCGAGCTTGCGGAGCGTCATCAGGTCCTCTGTCGGGAAGAAACCGGCCTCGGCCAGGGCGGCGTAGAGGCCGGGGGCGCCGTGTCCCTTCGAGAGGATGAAGCGATCCCGGTCGGGGTCGCGCGGATTCTGCGGATCGAAGCGAAGGATCCCCCCGAAATAGAGGACGGTCAGGATCTCGACCATGGAGAGCGAAGACGAGGGGTGGCCGGAACCGGCCGCGGTGGTGGACCTCACGATGTCCCGCCGGAGCCGCCGGGTTATCGCCTCGAGCTCCCCGGGTTCACTGGACTTCGCTTCGACCATCGTGCCTCCTTGGCTCTCGACTGCGGCGGCCGCCCGAACGGCTATCCAACCACCTCTTAGACTGCCCCGATGCCTGATGAAAGTCGGTCCTTCAGCGCGCCCAAGGGCACGTCCGACCTGCTCCCTCCCGAGTCGCTTCGGTGGCAGGCGGGGGTGCGGCTCGCCATGGACACGTTCGAGCGGTCGGGCTACGCGCCGATCGAGACTCCGATCTTCGAGGCCACAGAGGTCTTCGAACGGGGGGTCGGTGCCACCAGCGAGGTCGTCGGCAAACAGATGTACACGTTCACGGATCGTGGTGACCGTTCACTAACCCTCCGCCCGGAGGGAACGGCCCCCGTCATGCGCGCCGTGCTGGAGCACAACCTCGACAAGGGAGCGCTCCCGGTCAAGCTCTGTTACGCGGGACCCATGTTCCGTCAGGAGCGTCCGCAGAAGGGTCGGATGCGACAGTTCTTCCAACTGGGGATCGAGGCGATCGGATCGCCCGGTCCCGAGATCGACGCCGAGGTGATCGAGGTAGGGGGGCGGTATCTCGCCGCCCTTGGCGTGACGGCGGTCCTGCACCTGAACTCGATCGGACATCCGGACGACTCTTGCAGGGGGGCCTATCAGGAAGCCTTGCGAGCGTTCCTCATCGACAAGTCCGACGCGCTGGCTCCGGCCGATCGGGACCGCGTGAACACGAACCCGATGCGAACGTTCGACTCCAAGGAGCCGGCGACTATCGAGGTCATGAAAGACGCACCGTTGATCACGGACTACCTGTGCGATGACTGCCGCGAGCATTTCGAGGCGGTGCGATCGTTGCTCGACGAGCTAGAGGTCGGGTATGAGATCGACCCGAAGCTGGTCCGGGGACTCGACT
>JAXDJL010000345.1:0-3602 GCA_034665685.1 Actinomycetota bacterium
AACGGGAGCGACGACGACATTCCGGTTCCCGGCCCCCCGGCCCCCCCTCTGTAAAAGCCGACCAGCTACAGAGGCCGAAAGCCGCTTTCCCCATCCGCCAGCGAGCCGACCAAGCCCACCGGGTGGATCGTTACGACCCCCTCGTTCGCGGACACAGTTCCGATGCGTAGGGCGTCGTAGCCAGCGGCGCCGAGTTGTTGGACCGTCTCGGATTCCGAGTCGCTGCGAACGATGACGACGAACCCCACGCCCATGTTGAACACCCTGAACATCTCGGCGTCTTCGACGCCTCCGTGACGTTTGATGAGCTCGAAGATCGGCGGCGTGTCGGGGAGCTGCTCGATCTCGTAGCCGACCGGCGCGTCGAGGCGGCACAGGTTCGCGAAGCCGTCGCTCGTGACGTGACACAGACCGACCGTTTGCACTCCGGCGTTCCACAGCGCCAGCGCGGCACGCACGTAGATCTCGGTGGGCTCGAGTAACTCCTCGCCGAGCGTCCGACCGAGCTCTTCCACGCGCTGATCCAGCTTCATCCCCGCTCGATCCAGCAACACGCGCCGAGCGAGCGTTAGGCCGTTCGAATGGATGCCAGATGAGGCGACGCCGATGATGGCGTCTCCGGCCTGGACGTCTTGCCCCAGGATCACCTCATCCGGGTGGACGGTTCCGACGCAGGTACCGACCAGATCGAACGCTCGCTCGTCTCCGGGCGACCTGCCGTCCGACCCGATCACCTCGGGGAGTTGCGCAAGCTCTCCGCCCGGGATCGCGATGCCGGCTTCCTTGGCCGCACCACCGAGGCCTCGAAGGATCTCTTCCGTTCGCGCCGGATCGAGGGTGTTGACGCCCAGGTAGTCGACCATCGCGAGCGGCCGCGCCCCGACGCACAAGATGTCGTTAGCGTTCATCGCAACGCAGTCGTAGCCGATCGTGTCGTAGCGATCGAGAGTCGAGGCGATGATCGTCTTCGTCCCGACCCCGTCGGTGGAGATCGCCAGCGCGATGTCGTCGGACAGCTTGAGGACGCTCGCGTACTGACCGAAACGGGTGAGCGTCTCGGCCCCCTCGGGGAAGGAGAGCGTCGGTCCGAGGTGCTGAACGATGGCCGAGAGGGCGTCGCCCTGGCCCCGCACACCCGCCTGCTCGTAGCTGACTTCGCTCACCTATCGACCGTATCCCACGGCGGTTGGGGCCCGAGGTATCTGTAGCTACCCAACGGGCTCGATGGGTTGCTCGACCTCGGCTTGAGGGGTTTCCGGCGCGGGTGAATAGCGGGGGAGCCTCAGGGATACGAGGAAGATGACCGCGGCCGGGATGGCGGCAACCAGATACGCGATCGCGAACGTCGTCCTCTCCGCGATCGTGCCGATCACCGTCGGCGACGTGAGGTAGCCAAGGTCTCCGGCCATCTGACTGAGACCGACGGCGGCTCCGGACCCCTCCCGCGGGATCGCGTCGGCGAGCAGACCACCCGCCGCGGTTCCTCCGGCGGCGATGGCTCCACCGATCAACACCATCAAGGGGAAGAAGGCCCACGAAGCGTCCTGTATCTGCCCGAACATCAAGGTCCCGATGGCCGCGACAGCGAGGCTCGGCACCAGGACGCTGCGCCGGCCGTACTTGTCGGATGCGCGACCCGCTACGAGCAGCACGAGTAGCTCGCCCACCGAGAGCAGCGTCACGGCAAAACCGATGCTGGTCCCCGAGAAGCCAAGCTCCTCCTCCGCGTACACGACTCCAACGATCTGTACGGGGCCCGAGATGGTCCACCAACCGACGAACGTCGCGAGGAGAGCGAGGACGTAACGGAGATCGTGGAACAGGGGACGGGCGGCCCGGAACGCCTCGACCGGAGTGCGTCTCTCCGATTCGCCGCGGGGAGCTTTCTCCGCCATCACGAACCAAGCGACCGCCGCTGCCACGAGCAACCCGGTTGCGTAGATGATGAACGGCGCAGCGAGTCCGAGACTCTCGCCGAGGATGCCTCCCAACAGGGGGCCGAGCCCGATGCCGACGAGGAACGACGAGCGGAACGCTCCGGTCGCTCGTCCCATGGCGGCCGGCTCGATGATGCGGAGGATCCGGTTCTGAAGGCCGGCAATGAAGAACGCGGATCCGGCCCCCCCGAAGCCACGCGCCAGCACGAACTGGATGAACGTTTCCGAGAAGCCGGCGGCGTACGAGGACAGCGCCACGATCAAGAGTCCTGCGATCGTGCACGCGCGTTCACCGAAACGGTCGACGACGAGGCCGCCCACCAAACCGAACGAGAATCGCGTCAGCCCGAAGACGAGCTGCACGAGCCCGATCGCGCCCAGCCCCACTCCGAACGATTGCGCGTACCGCGGCAGCACCGGTACGACGAGTCCGAATCCCAGCGCAACGGTTACCGAGATGGCGAGAAGCTTGACGAATTCGGGCCGCCGCCACGGCGACAGAACCTCATCCGCCGAGGTGACCGGCCGGCCCGCGTCGCTCAACTGTGTTGGGGCGCCTGGATCAGCTCCACCAGAAGGCCGTGGTTCGACTTCGGGTGCACGAAAGCAACCATGTGCCCCCGGCCCCCAACGCGCGGCTTCTCGTCGATCAAGCGGACGCCCTTCTCCTTCAGCTCGGCGAGCGCCGCTTCGAGATCCGGGACCTCGTAGGCGATGTGGTGGAGGCCCTCGCCCTTCTTCTCGATGAACTTCCCGACGGTCGTGTCAGGCCCGGTGGCGCCGAGGAGCTGCAGGTAGGAATCACCGAGAGGCAGCATCGCTTCCTCCACGCCCTGGTCCTCGACCCGCTCGCGGTGCTCCACCTCGATGCCCCATACGTCGCGGTAGTGGGCGACGGCCGCCTCGAGGTCTGCAACGGCTAGCGCAACGTGCTCGATCTTGTTCAGCATCGGGGGAATCCTACGGGCCGCGGAGGGGGCGTCTGCCTGGCTCGTTTCGCAGCACCCCTACAATGGTTTCAGTCCTTTAGGAGCGACCACTTCTTCGTCCGTGAAAGGAGCCTCCTGTGGCCCCCTCAGTCATCGCATCAGCAGCTCGCACCCCGATAGGGAAGTTCAACGGCACGCTGGCCGACGTCCCCGCTGTAGACCTCGGGGCCCGCGCCATCCAAGCGGCGCTCGAGCGCGCCGGCATCTCCGGAGACCAGGTCGATTACGTGATCATGGGCCAGGTCCTCCAGGCGGGGACCGGACAGATCACTGCGCGGCAAGCGGCCATCAAGGCGGGCGTTCCCGACAGCGTCCCGGCGATCACGATCAACAAGGTCTGTCTGTCGGGCCTCAACGCGATCGCCATCGCCGACCAGATGATCCGCGCCGGAGAGGCCTCCGTCGTCGTGGCCGGTGGCATGGAGTCGATGGACAAGGCCCCCTACCTCCTCCCGAAGGCTCGCACCGGTTACCGGATGGGCGACGGCAAGATCGTGGACTCGATGATCTACGACGGGCTCTGGGATGCGTTCACCGACATGCACATGGGCGCTCAGTCCGAGAACGTGAACACGGAGTTCAAGATCTCTCGCGAGGACCAGGACGCGTGGTCGCTTCGTTCGCACCAGCGCGCGGCCGCGGCCATCGCCGAGGGCCGCTTCAAGGAAGAGATCGT
>JAXDJL010000346.1:0-3968 GCA_034665685.1 Actinomycetota bacterium
ATACGCGCTGATAGAAGTCCACGATGTCGTCTCGCGACTCCTCCGTCGTCGCCCACATATCCGCGTTGGGCTCCGCGCCTTCTTCCAACCATGGAAGCGGTTCTGGGAAGGGGCGCCCGAACGTCTCGCCGAAGTAACCGGCCTCGACGCTCGCTAGATGTTTGACCAGCCCCAGCAGGTTCGTGCCGGTGGGAGTTAGAGGTCTTCGCAGGTCGTACTCGCCGAGTCCGTCGAGCTTCCAAACCACAGCCTCGCGGCCCCTCTTGAGATAGCGATGCAACGCGGACTTCGGATCTTCGAGCACCATGAAGTGAGGATGCCACGAACGCGGTGCGGCCCTCGGGCTAGGAAGGCGGAGCGAAGAACTCCAGGGGCAGGTTGTCTGGGTCACGGAAGGAGAGGCCGGACCCATAGGGAGCATCGACGATGCCACCATTCTCGATCCCAAGCCCGTCGAGACGCTTCTCCCAGGACTCCAGATCGGCCCGGCTCGAAACGGCGAACGCGACGTGATCCAGGCCGGTGCGGAACTCGCTGAATCCAGGTTGATCGTTCTCCCGCGGATGCGTGTGGATGCCGAACAATGAGCCCCCTCCCAGGGCCCAGACGACGTGATAAAAGTTTCCGGCGTCTTCATCCAGCACGGGTTGAGCATCGAAGAGTTTCGAGTACCACTCACGTCCGCGATCGATGTCCGTAACGGTTACTGCAACGTGTCCGAGACTTGGGAAGTCTGCCATCTCTCTCCTTCCATCGAGATCGAAGCGCCTGGATCCAAGCGCTTGTAGTGCCCCACCACGTCGAACCACCTCTTCGCGCGAAGCCCCATCTTTAGATCGATGTCCGCAATGACGATCCCCTCCTGGTCGTACAGGGGGCCGGCGATGACCGCGCCTCCGCGCGGTTCGATGATCGCGGCTCCGCCGCGCCCAAAGACCTCGTCGTCGGGGAGGGTTACGGGGAAATCGTCAGGAAAAGCGCTTCGCTCGATGTATTGGGGAACGCTGACCACGAAGGCGCCCGACTCGATCGCGATGTGCCGCATCGATGCCAGCCATCCCTCGGAGTCATCTGCGGTCGGCGCCATCCATATCTGGACACCCTTCGTGTACAGCTCGTAGCGAGCCAGAGGCATCCGGTTCTCCCAACAGATGAGTCCGCCGATCTTGCCAATTTCGGTTTCGACAACGTCAAGATCCGTCCCGTCCCCGGCACCATGAAAAAGGCGTTCATGCATCGTCGGAACGAGTTTGCGATGTTTGCTCAACACGCCCCCCGGACCCAACAACACGAGGGAGTTATAGAGGGAGCCGGGCCGTTCGATCTCTCGTTCGTTTATCCCGATCGCGCAGTACATCCCGCGCTCCGCGCAGGCAGCCACAAGCTTGTCTATGGCGGGACCCGGGACTTCGATCGAGGACGCCCACAGGCGCTCCCACATCTCGTCGAACCCCCCGAACTGTGCCGCATGGTGACCCCAAGCTCCGCTGGGATACACGGATACGAAGGTCTCCGGAAAGACCGCGAGCTGCACTCCCTTATCCGCAGCCTCGTGCAGAAGACCGAGCGCCTTATCGATAGTCGCGTCGGCGTCGAGGATGACCGAAGCTGCCTGGATGGCGGCAACCTTGATGGTTTCGAAGACGGGCATTGCGTCACGTTAGGCGACCTCATCCGGCCGGGTCAAGGCCGTCACACATCGACACTGAGTGACGGTCCCCGATCTCGATCAGGACTCGGCGGGCGGATCCGGGGCTCCGCCCCCACTTCTCTCGATGCTGGCGACCTCCTCCAGCGTGAACGCTCCTCGGCGGCTGCGGATAAACGCTCGCGAGTCGCGGTGGCGCAGGGCCTCGTAAACGATGAGCGAGCCGCAAACCGCGGTGACCAAGGAAAGAGCGACAAGAGCAGGAACCTCTCGTGCGACGGGAACGAGCGCGAGGAGCACTACTGAGGCCACGGGTCGTCCGCGTCCGAAGCCGCCGCCCATCCTGAGCCGCAGAGCCACATGAGCCAGGAAGTAGAGCGCTAGTCCGCTGCAGAGACCGATCGCAGGGATCGTGGAGAGAGGGTCATCCACGTGGGCAAGTGTGCTCTTCAAACCGAGTGCGAACAGGACGATCCCGGCCACCATGGGCAGATGCAGATACGAGTAGCCGTCTCTCGCAAGAGCAGAGCGCGCGGAACCCGTCAGCTCCCTGAGCCTCGCCTGGATGGCGAAAGCGAACCAGTCGAAATACGACCACCACAAAGCCGTCGCGACGCCGACTCCAAGGAGTGCAGCCGCGATCACGGGAGCGGCGAGTGCTTTCTCCGAAGCTCCTACGCCGATCGCAAAGATGGACTCCCCCAAGGCGATGATGACGACGAGCCCATTGCGCTCTGCGAAATGATCCGGAGAGATCTGCCACGCGTTGATGTCGCCCACGAGGACGCCGAGGTAGTCGACCGCGAGCGCTGCAGTCCAGAGCGCAAGCTGCCCCGTTCCTTCTAGGAAGCCGGCAATCAGGATCAACCCAGGGCCAAGGACTCCCGACGGGACGATCTTTACGACCGTGCGTAGAAGTTGTCGATCGCCGCGCGCAGCAACTGCGTAAAGGCCGAGAAGGATGACGCGCACGACGAGATACGCGACGCCAAAGGTGACCCCATCGGTCCCGAATGCACCAGGAGTTGCGGGCCCGACGACGAGCATCGCGGCCGTCGCCCCGAAGACTGCGATACGCACCCCGCCTTCCTCCGGATCGAGGACGTTCGTAAGCCAGGCGTATCCCGTCCACGCCCACCAGATCGCGCCGAGCAGCAGAAGACCTCGCAGCAGGCCGCCCCAGGTTGGAGTCCCCGAAAGGAACGTCGTGACCTGCGTGAGCGCAAAGACGACGACTAGGTCGAAGAAGAGCTCGAGAGCAGTGACTCGATGCTCCCGTTCTGCATCTCGGTCGGCCCTATCGCTCTGCACTGCGGTTACCGGGCCGAGGCGGGGGCCAGAATCGCCGGATCGAGATCCACGCCCGCGATTATCGTCCGGTTCCTTCGTACGCCCTTTCGAGCTCGGCGATGTCGAACTTCTTCATCTGCAGGAACGCCTGGGTGACGCGATCGACCTGCTCCTGTGTTCCGGTGCTCAGGAACTCGTCGAGGGCAGTCGGCACGATCTGCCAGGACACGCCGAACCTGTCTTTGAGCCAGCCGCACTGCTCGGCTTCGGGAACCGCGGTCAGCTTGTCCCAATAGTGGTCGATCTCGTCTTGGGTTTCGCACCCGACCATGAACGAGATCGCCTCGTTGAAACCGAAGTCGTGATCGTGGGCACTGTCCATCGCGGCCAGCTTGTACCCGCCCAGGTCAAGATAGAGGTGCCTGACCGTTCCCGATAGGTCTGGCTCCTCACCTTCGCCGTACCGTTGAACGTGATCGGCCCTCGACTCGGGGAAGACCGACGCGTAGTGAGTGGCCGCTTCTTCCGCCTTCCCACAGACGTCCCCCACGAACATCAGGCTCGGGACGATCGCCTGCCCGATCTCTCCTCTTACGTCGAGCATCACTTGCCAGGAGAGGCCGTAACTATCGGCGATCCACCCGTATCTGTCACTGAACGGATAGGAATCAAGAGGCATGAGCGGACTGCCGCCCTCGGACAACTGACTCCACAAGGCATCGACTTGATCCGGCGTCGCGCAACGTACGAGAAACGAGATCGCCGGAGTGAACTGGAAGAACGGTCCCGCGCTGATCGCCTGGAACGGTTGACCGAGCAATTCGAACGAGACGATGTCGCAGTCGCCGGAGGGCGTGTCCTTGATGGTCGACACGTTGGTGACCTTCCCGTCCGGGAACGCGGCCGCGTAGAACTCAGTCGCTTCCACGGCCTCCTTGTCGAACCACAGGTGTGGCGTGATCCTCAGCATGCGATAAGTATCGCGACTACCTGGTGCCGTGTGGTCCCCGATGCCCCTTCTTTTCCGTAC
>JAXDJL010000347.1:0-6976 GCA_034665685.1 Actinomycetota bacterium
GGAGAGACCATCGACAAGGAGCCGGAGGAAGGCGAAGGCGTCGAGACCCCCGGCAACAACCCTGGTACGACCGTACCGGGAAGCGCGGGACCGGTTCCGAGCGACGTAGTGCTCGCGGGTTCGGTCGACGCACCCGACGCGGTGCTGGGCGAAACGATCCCCGCGCCGAGCGCGGCACCGGCCGCCTCAGGCGAGACGCTTCCCTTTACGGGAGCGGACCCGGCCCCCATCGCGCTGATCGGGCTCCTGCTGATCCTCGCCGGGTGGGTCGTCGCACGGAGCACCGCAGCTCGTAGCTAGATCTCAAAGCACCAGGTGCGAAAAGAAGGGACCGGGGCGATCCGGTCCCTTCTTTCATGCTCGTACTTTGGAACGCGCCGGTCGGCGCGTCGGATCTCTTAAAGAGGTGCTTCGAGAACGCGGCTTAGGAGACTGAGCGCCAGCTTCAGCACCATCTCTCGATCGTAGGTGACCGCGTAGTTGTAGCGACGTTCGCCTGCCGGTCCCACCGGGCCGAGATCGAGTGCTGCGAAGGCCGCGGCGAAGTGGGGGCCGACCGCGATGACATCCCACTCATCCTGCAGCGGATCGCCGTCGGAGATGTTCGCCCCGCGGACCCCCGGTGCCGGCTCGTCCGGCATGTCGCTGCCGAAAGCGGCGACCATCGAGGCCCGTTTGGCCAGGTCAGCGTAGAGCTCCTTCGTCTCGCCTTCGAAGTTGTTCGCGGACCTGAAGGTGCTGAGCACCACCGGGGCCTCGCGCAGCGTGAGCGCATGCGTCTCGAGGTGACGCGTGATCTCGTTGACCATCCGCTCGGTTCCCTGGCTCACATCCTTGGACGCGGAGAGGATCTGGTACGGAGTTAGCAGGCTCGAAGACTTCTCCAGCGGCGCGATGTGGATAGCTGCAGTAGGTACCGGCAACTCTGCCGGAAGGTCCCCGGGCCGGCCCAGCAGCCATCCCTGGCCCAGCGTCGCTCCCATGGTCATGGCGCGTTCGAGATGCTCGTCGGTTTCGATGCCCTCCGCGAGGATGGTTGCGCCGCGCCGTTCGGCCTCTCCTTGTACCGCGTGGATGATCCGCGCCAGCTCGCCGCTCGGTCGCTCGCTCAAGAGCTTGAGGTCCAGCTTGATAACGTCCGGGCGAAGGAAGGGCAACATCGCGACGGATCGAGGAGTAGACCCGACGTCGTCGAGCGCGATGCCCCATCCGAGCTCCCGCATCTCGTGCACGCGGCGGAAGAGATCGGCAGGTGCCGTGGTCAGCGTCCGTTCGTTCACCTCGAGGACGACGCGCAGATCGGAGCGGGCTTCGCGCCACATCTCCTTGTAGGACTCGGGCATCGTGATGGTCAGGGTCTCGGCTTCGACGTTGACGAAGAGCGTAAGTGGGTCCGCCATGCCTGCGTCCAGTGCGGTGCGCAATGCGCTCGCGCGGCAGACCCAGTCGAGGTCGCCGACGCGGCCGTAGGACCTGGCCGCATCGAACAACAGGTCGGGGCGCTCCAAACGGGAGCCCTCGGGTCCACGGGCCAAGGCTTCGAACCCCACAACCTCGGCGGTCTTGAGGTTGACGATCGGCTGGAAAAGCGTGCGGACGGCACGCTCGAAGAGGATGTCGTCGAAGAAAGTCTGGAGGTCCTGCTCGGTCGTCAAAGCCATAGTCCTTAGTCGGCATCCAGGGGGCCTCGCTGGATGGTAATCCGGACATCTCTCAACAAAGCGTCAATGCTTGTTTTACATCCACCCGCCTCGCGTTGGTACTCTCGCAGGCGTGGACGACATAACAGAACGGCTACAAGCCATCGACCAGAAGCTCCAGCAGATCAAGGAGTACCTTTGACGTCGACGATAAGAGGGCTCGCTTAGAGGAGGTCAGACGGGCGTCCGCCGCCCCAGACCTCTGGGACGACCAGAAACAGGCACAGAAGATCATGGCGGATATCTCACGCCTGTCCGAGGACGTAGATCGGTACGACGATCTATCTCACCGCGCATCCGACGCCGCCGTGATGTGGGAGCTCGCCGCAGCGGAAGAGGACGAGGCGACCGCGAAAGAGGTCGGGGACGAGGTCGCCAAGCTCGAGGACGAGATCTCGACCCTGGAGGTGCTGGCGCTCCTGGGCGGCGAGTTCGATGAATTGCCGGCGATCCTCGAAGTGCATGCCGGGGAGGGCGGAACGGACTCGCAGGATTGGGCCGAGATGCTGTTGCGCATGTATCTCCGGTGGGCCGAGCGGAAGAACTTCAAGACGGAGCTGTTGGAGGCGTCCCCGGGTGACGAGGCCGGTATCAAGGGAGCAACCTTGACGGTGACCGGCCGCCACGCGTACGGGCTGCTTGCCGCCGAGCGGGGCGTTCACCGTCTGGTCCGCATCTCTCCCTTCGATTCGGCCAAGAGGAGGCACACGTCGTTCGCCTCTGTCGACGTCACCCCCGAGGTTGAGGAAGACGTAGACGTCGAGGTGAATCCGGACGACCTCAGGATCGACACGTACCGATCCTCCGGAGCGGGGGGACAGCACGTAAACGTCACCGACTCGGCCGTGCGGATCACGCACCTTCCAACGGGCATCGTCGTCTCGTGTCAGAACGAGCGTTCGCAGATGCAGAACCGAGCGGTGGCGATGAGGGTGCTCAAGTCTCGCCTGCTGGCACTCGCCATCAAGGAGCGCGAGGCCGAGATGGAGGCTCTTCGGGGGGCCAAGAGCGACATCGGCTTCGGGTCGCAGATCAGGTCGTACGTCCTTCACCCCTACCAGATGGTCAAAGACCATCGCACGGGCCTCGAGACGGGGAACGTCCAGGGGGTTCTCGACGGCGACATCGACCGTTTCATCGCCGCCGAGCTCAAGCGGAAGGCCTCGGGAGCGGCCCAGAGCGCCTCCTAGCCTTCTCCCGGGCCTGCGGATCGACGATTTCGGGCCCGTCTGCGGTTCCCAAATGGCCGCTGGGGGTGCATTATGACTGGTGGTCAGGTCCGTCCGACGAAAGGCCCGAGATGACTGACGTGAGCGACTCGATCTCCGGCGTTGTCGAGCGCGTGGAGAACGCAAGTCTCAAAGAGCTGCGGAGCGTCGACATCGACGACGTGTACGTGCAGATGGACTGGCTTCTCAGGTCTCGTCCAACGCCGCTCGATCTTTATCACCGATGGGAGAACCAGAACTGGTCGACCCAAGACCTCGACTTCAGCGAAGACGTAGAGCAGTGGTCGAGCATGACCGGTGTCTTCAAAGGACTGCGCGATGAGTTGCAACGAACGTTCACGCTCTTCTTCGTCGGTGAGCAAGCAGTGACCGACACCCTGTCTCCACTCGTGCACGCGGCCCCCGACGAACCATCGCGCGTTTTCTTGGCAACGCAACTCGTGGACGAAGCGCGTCACTCCATCTTCTTCTCTCGTTTCTTCGATGAGGTTGTGGGCGTCCCAGGAGGGTTGACCGCAGCGCTGGCCGAGCTCAAGGAGCAGACGGTGCGCGGGTTCCGCACGATCTTCGATCAAGATCTGGTGGACGCGACGGAGGCCGTGCGCCAGAACCCTAGCGATTACCAAGCGTGGATCCGAGGGGTCACCACGTACCACCTCGTGATTGAGGGGATGCTGGCGCTAACGGGCATGCGTTACGTCTTGAACATCATCCGCGAGATGGGGATCCTTCCCGGCTTCTACGGTGGTTTCACCGCGGTTGCGCGCGACGAGTCCCGTCATGTGAACTATGGGGTGCGCGCATTGATGGAGGCGGGCATCAAGGATCCGAACAATCTTCAGGTTGTGGAAGAGCAGATCACGAAGCTGCTCGAACCGGCGTGCCGCATAGTCGCCGCTCCGGATCGGAAGTTCGCGATCACGCCGGAAGAAACGCCACCGAACCTGCACATCAACCCGTTCGACGTGCGCGAGTTCTCTCTGAATTCCCTGACGAAGAGATTGCGCGTCGTCGGTATCTCAGATGAGTTCTGTAAAGAGGTGAGAACGCGAGGCCTGACGTTCTACGAAGCGGCCTGGGCGGAATACGAGGATATTCACGGTATGGAGCACCCATACCGGTACTTCCAGAGGATGGCGCCAGCAAGCGCCTGATTTTCGCTACTCTGTGTAGTGGATGATCAAACTCACAGATGTCGAAAAGGAATACAAGGGCGGCATCCGAGCTCTCGATGGTTTCTCGATCGATATCGAGAAGGGCGAATTCGTTTTCATCGTCGGCCCTTCGGGCTCTGGTAAGTCCACCCTCATAAAGCTGCTCACGAAGGAAGAGGAGCCCACTGCGGGCGAGGTGTACGTCGCGGGGAAGAACCTCGCAAGCCTGCCGCGCTGGCGCGTTCCCTATCTGCGTCGCAACGTCGGGTGCGTCTTTCAGGACTTCAAGCTGCTGCCGAACAAGACGGTGTTCGAGAACGTAGCGTTCGGTCTCGAGGTGATCGGCCGGCCGCGCGCGGTGATCCAGCGACAGGTTCCACAGATCCTCGAGCTGGTAGGACTCGGCGAGAAACTGGATCGTTTCCCCGACGAGTTGTCGGGTGGTGAGCAGCAGCGAGTCTCGGTTGCGCGCGCTTTCGTCAATCGTCCGCTGATTCTCGTTGCCGACGAGCCGACTGGTAACCTCGATCCGGCGACCTCCGTCGGCATCATGCGTTTGCTCGATCGCATCAACCGGACCGGAACGACCATCGTCATGGCGACGCACGACCACGCGATCGTCGACTCCATGAGACGACGTGTCGTTGAGCTCGAGAATGGAATGGTCGTCCGAGACCAGTCGCGCGGGATCTACGGAGTTGGGACGTAAACAATGAGAATCGGCTACTTCTTGTCGGAGACCGTAACGAATCTTCGACGCAACTTCCTCATGACGATCGCAGCGATCTCGACGGTTGCCATCTCGTTGCTTCTCTTGGGTGGCGTGCAGATCCTCGGTCTCATCGTCAACAACGTCACCTTGAACTGGGAGGCGAAGGTCGAGGTCTCTGCCTTCCTCGCCGACAACATCACCGAGGGTGAGGAATCCGCTCTACGCGAGGATCTAACCGGCTTCAAAGAGGTCGAAAGCGTCACCTACGTTACAAAGGACGAAGCGTTCGACGAGTACAAGGAGATCTACCGCACGCGACCCGAATTGTGGGAGAACCTTCCTGCGGACGCTTTGCCGGCGTCATTCCGGATAAAGCTCTTCGACGCGGATGATGCCGAAGAGGTCGCTGCGCGCATCGAGGGCGCCCCGGGTGTCGATGACGTGCGCTTCGGTGGTGAGATCATCAAACGCCTCTTACAGGTGAACTCTCTGCTCAGGACGATCACTTTCGTGATGTCGTTGGTTCTCATGATCGCGGCCGCCGCGTTGATCGCAAACGCGATCCGCCTGGCGATCTACGCGCGGCGAGAAGAGATCGGGATCATGAAGTTGGTGGGGGCCACGAACTGGTTCATCCGGATCCCGTTCATGCTCGAAGGGATATTCGCGGCGCTGGTGGGGGCCGTGGTCTCGGGCGTGATCGTCGTCGGTGGGAACACGCTGTTGTTCTCTCGTATGGCGGACGCCTTCCCCTTCCTCGGGCCCGTCTTCAGCTTCACGACGGGAGAGATCGTGGGAGTTCTGGCCATCCTCACCGGCGTGGCTGCTCTGGTGGGACTCGTGGGATCCACGCTCGCCCTGCGTCGTTTCCTCGAGGTCTAGGGCCTACGAATCACCTGGAAGCTCCTGGAAAGAGAGATTCACCCCTCCTCCTCCCTCATGTAGGGGTTGCCAGCGCCGATACTCTAGAGAGGCACCTGGGGACGGGTTAACTCCTGGTATGTCCTGTTCGTGATGGTGCTCCTGTTTTTGTTGTTATCTAGGATGGTGGGGATGGCTGGGAGAACGATGCGACGCCGCGTTTCCTCGATGGCCGCCCTGCTGGTGGCCGTCGTTCTCGCCGCGTCCCTCCCCGCCGCAGCCGATCCCCACGATCGGCTCGAGAAGATAGAGCGCAGGAAGCAGTCGGTGCAGGAGAAGCGCGCGCGGGCCGCGGAGCGCGGCGCCACTCTCGCCCAGAAGATCGCACGCCTCGACGCGATCCGGGCGCGGGTGGATGCGAAGGTGGATCGGCTGAACCGAACCATCTCCCGTTTGGACGAGCGGATCGACGAGGCGACAGGCCGTCTCGAGGAAGAGCAGATACGTCTCGCGCTCGAGACCGACGAACTGCAATCAATCTTGGGACGCCTCGACAACCGGTCGGGCCTGTTCGAGGCGCGCGCTCGCGCCGCGTACATCGCCGGCCCCACTGCATACCTCGATTCGCTGCTCTCCTCCGATTCGTTCAACGATCTGATCGATCGCTCCTCCTACTACGAGGCGGCCCTCGATGCAGATTCGAAACTGATCTCTTCGATAGAGGTACTTCGAAGCGAGTCCGAGACTCGTCGTGACGCGATCCTGGACAGAGAGCACGGCATCGCGATGACCAAGCAGCGGCTGGAGAGCGATCGCTCCACGGTCGCCCGAGCGCGCGCGACAGAGACCAAGGTGCTTCGTCGTCAGGAATCGGTGCTCGCAGACAAACGGTCGCTGCTCCGCCAGGCCAACCGGGACAAGGCCTATTACGAGGCCCTCGAAGGCCAACTGGAGCAGAACTCGGACGAGCTCACCGCTTTCATTCAGCAGCAGGAAGCGGATGCGGCGGCGCAAACCAGCGTTCCGGTACCGACCTCCCCCGGGGCTTTCGGAAGTGGACAGCTTGCCTGGCCGGCCGCGGGTCCCGTGACGAGTCCGTTCGGCTACAGGACGCACCCGATCTTCGGCGACACGCGACTGCACACGGGCATCGACATCGGCGCCCCTTATGGTGCTCCCGTCTACGCGGCGGACAACGGGACGGTGACCTACGTGGGCGCGATGAGCGGTTACGGGAACGTGGTGGTCGTCGATCACGGCGGCGGGCTCTCGACTACCTACAACCATCTCTCGGCCTTCTTCGTCGGCACCGGTCAATCC
>JAXDJL010000348.1:0-6410 GCA_034665685.1 Actinomycetota bacterium
CTCGTCGGCCTCCTCGTCGATCACCGAGATGATCCCCTTGAAATCGTGCTCCCGTCCGAGAGGCAGCGCGATGGGCGCGACCGCTTTGCCGAACGTCTCGCGCATCTGTTCGAGCGTGCGCCGGAAGGAGGAGTTCTCGCGATCCAGCTTGTTGACGAAGACGAGACGTGGAAGCTCCAGCTCCTCCGCGTAGTTCCAAGCAGCTTGCGTTTGAACCTCGAGGCCCTCGACGCCGGAGACGACGAAGACGGCCAGGTCCGCGACCCGCATGGCCGCTCGGAGGTCCCCGATGAAGTCGGCGTAGCCGGGAGCGTCGAGGATGTTGATCTTGCAACCGCCCCACTCGATGGGAGCCAGTGAGGTGGATACCGAGATGCCCTTGCGGATCTCCTCCTCGTCGAAATCGGTGACGGTGTTGCCCTCTGTCGTCTTGCCCATCCGAGTCGTTGCGCCTGAGAGGAAAAGCAGCGCCTCCGCGAGAGATGTCTTGCCCGCCCCTCCGTGGCCTACCAAGACGATGTTGCGGATGTTCTCGGTCGGGTAGCTCTTCAATTAACTCCCCCTTGCGTCCCACGGGTGCGTGCGTCTCCAAAGATATCCGCGCCCGAAGGTGACCTCGTTAGACTCGGCCCTCGTGATCAACGCGAAGCTTCGGTCGAGCTGGGACAAAGTGATGCGGCCCGTGGGCAGATGGCTTGCCCGGACCCCACTTTCTCCGGACGCTGTCACTCTCCTCGGGGTACTGATCCAGGCCGGTGTAGCCGTGTTGATCATCCAAGGACATCTGCTGGTTGCGGGCCTCGTCGCGATCATCGCGGCCCTCGCCGATGCCTTGGACGGCGCGCTCGCCAAGGCCAAGGGGCAGACGTCACGATTCGGGGCGCTGCTCGACTCGACCACGGACCGATTGGCCGACGCTCTCTTCTTCATCCCGATCGCCTGGCTCTACGGAGTGTCCCCCGACATCCCCGGGCGCGAGTCGCACCTGATCGCCGCGCTCGCGCTAACGGGACTGGTGGCGTCCTTCTTGGTGTCGTACGTGAAGGGCCGAGCCGAGGCGCTGGGCTTCGATTGCAACGTCGGGATCGCGGAGAGGGCCGAGAGGCTGATCGTGCTGATCCTCGCCTTGATCTTCGACTTGGTGCTGGCGGGCGTGACGATCCTGGCGGTGCTCGCGACGGTCACCGTCCTCCAACGGCTCGTGTACGTGCGTCGCCAGTCGCGAGAGACGCCGCGGTCGCCCGATGCGGTCGGCTCCTAGACCAGCAGGCGAGGGACGCGCACTCCAGCTCGTCTACTACGCCTACGTCGCCGGTTCCGCCGTAGCTCGATGGCTCCCGGAGCGCGTTGCCTACGGAGCCGCTCAGGTTCTCGGTCGTCTGTGGGCTTCACTCGCGAAGGAGAAGCGAGCCGTCGTCGCCCGCAACCTCTCGCGCATCACGGGTGAGGAAGTGGCATCTGAGCGCGTTCGGCAACTCACCCTCGAAGCATTCCGTTCCTACGCGCGTTACTGGCTCGAGACGTTCCGACTCGTGCGCGAGGACGCGAGCTTCTTTCGGGAGCGATTCCTCTGTTCGACGGAGTACCGGATCTGGGATGCGGTGCGCGAGCACGGCGGGGCCATCGTCGCAGTCGGACACATGGGGAACTGGGACGCGGGGGGCGCGTGGGTCGGCGCCAGCGGTTTCTCTCTGGTGACGGTCGCCGAGGTGCTACGTCCCCGGCGGATGTTCGACTTCTTCGTGGAACACCGCGCCCGGCTCGGGATGACGATCTTCGCCGCAGAGAAGGGTGTCACGACGAAACTGAGAGCCGCGGCGGAGTCGGGGTCCGTGGTCGCGGTCCTGGCCGATCGCGACCTGAAGGGAACGGGGCCTCTGGTGACGTTCTTCGGGGAAGAGGTTCCGTTCCCCGCCGGAACCGCGTCGATCGGGCTCGCCTCGGGGATCCCCGTCCTGGTCGGGGCCGTCTACGGGATCAAGCTCTCCGACGGCCGCCGGGGCTGGGAGTGCATCATCAGTGAGAGGGTTGAGCCTCCATCGGGGACCGGGGAGGAGGCGGTGCGCGAGATGACTCAGCGGATCGCCACGCAGCTCGAGTCGTACATCCGGGCAAGACCGGAGGAGTGGCACGCGTGCTTCCAACGGTTCTGGCCCTCCGATCGCGAACGAGCGTGAGGATCGGGATCGTCTGTCCCTACGCGTGGGACAAGTTCGGGGGGGTGCAGTCGCATATCCGTGCCCTGGGGGAAACTCTCCGCTCGCGGGGACATCGGGTGGCGGTTATCGCACCATCCATCTACGCATCGCGCGCAGGCTCCCAACAGGGAGACGTCCTTCTGATCGGGCGCTCTCTCGGCATCCCGGCGAACGGCTCGGTGGCTCCTCTCGCGTTCGGACCCCAGGCCGCGGCGAGCTTGCGGCGGGCTCTCGGCGCTTTTGGACCGGAGGTGTTGCACCTTCATGAGCCCTTGATCCCCAGCCTGTCACTCCTCGCGCTGTGGCGAGCCGACGTACCGATGGTTGGGACGTTCCATGCGTCGGCCGACTCGAGCATGGCGTACAGCGCGGCTCGTCCGATCTTGCGCCGCGCCGCGCGCAAGTTGGCCGTTCGCACCGCGGTCTCTGAAGCAGCGCGCGAGCTCATCTCCCGCTACGTTCCCGGGGAATACGAGATCACACCGAACGGCGTGCAGACGGAACGATTCGAAGGCGAGCGGTCCCCACGGTCGGACGCTAAGACGGTCTTGTTCCTGGGACGGCTGGAGCGACGCAAGGGTCTTGAGGTACTGATCCAAGCGATGACGAGATTGAGGGATCTCAAGGTCTCGCTCGTCGTCGCCGGGACTGGGCCCGAGGAAAGCGCGTGCAGGCGGCTCGCGCTGCGGCTGCAGGTGCCCGCGGAGTTCCTGGGACCGGTGCCGGAGGACGATCTTCCGGGCCTGTACCGGAGCGCCGACGTCTACTGCGCCCCGGGGCTGGGAGGGGAGTCTTTCGGGATCGTGCTCGTCGAGGCGATGGCGGCCGGAGCGCCGGTCGTTTGCTCCGACCTCGCCGGATACCGCGCGGTCGCAGGCGACGCAGCGATCCTGGTTCGGCCTGGTGACGCGGGCTCCCTTGCCGACGCGATACGGCGCGTCTTGACCGATGAGGAGGAGGCCGAGCGGATGCGTGAAGCGAGCAAGCGCACCGCACGCAAGTACGACTGGGGCCGCCTTGCAGCTCGCCTCGAGTCCGTCTACGAGAGAGCGCTGAGCCGCTCGGGTGGATAGCGAGGACGCAGGGAGCGGCCGAGGCGACACCGTGATCCAGGCGACGGGGCTGCGGAAGTCCTACCGACAGGGTGAGGAGGTGATCACGCCTCTGGGTGGCGTCGACCTCGAGGTGCGCTCCGGCGAGTTCCTTGCGATCACCGGCGCCTCCGGGTCCGGCAAGTCGACGCTCCTCCACATCCTCGGAGCGTTGGACAAACCCGATGAGGGATCGGTCGCGGTGGAGGGCCGGGCCCTGGCCGCGCTGGGGGACGAAGAGCTCGCGACGCTCCGGCGTCGCCGGCTCGGATTCGTGCTGCAGTTCTTCAATCTCTTGCCGACCTTGGACGCCACCGAGAACGCCGCGTTCCCGCTGTTGTTGGACGGAGTGCCGGATGCACTGGAACGGGCGCGGGGCTCCCTGCGTAACGTGGGCCTCGCAGAGCGTCTCGGGCATCGGCCGTCGCAGCTGTCTGGGGGAGAGCAGCAACGCGTTGCTCTCGCGCGCGCCTTGGTGACGCAGCCGGCCGCGGTGTTGGCCGACGAGCCGACGGGGAACCTCGACGCGGCGACCGGAGCCGAGATCTTGAAGCTGCTTCGCTCCACCGCGGACTCGGGACAGACGATCGTGATGGTCACGCACGACGAGAGGGCCGCGGCGATCGCGGACCGGGTCGTGAAGCTCGTGGAGGGACAACTGATGGACGTGCCCGCGCGAGGAGCGAGCTCTCGGTGACCGGACTCGGGGTCGTGCTGCGCTTCGTGAACCTCAGGCATTTCCGTAGTCACAAGATGAGGACCGGCCTGACGGCGGCCGGCATCGCCGCGGGGGTGGCGCTCGTCTTTTCCATCTCCGTCATCAACGGAACACTCATCTCCTCGGCTCGAGCCAGCGTGCGCGATCTCGCGGGCGCGGCGGAGATAGAGGTGGCAGCAGCGGACTCGACGGGCCTGTCGACGGCCACCGTCCAGACGGTCGAGGACGTTGCCGGAGTGGAGAGGGCGATCCCCGTTCTGAGGGTCACTACGAAGTTCACGGGAGCCGAGGGAACGCGCCGCGCGCTGGTGCTCGGCGTTGGTCCCGACTTCGCCCAGCTGTTCCCCGGAGGTCTGGATCCGGGCGAGCTGCGCGTCAGCGGGGGAGTTGGTTCGGGAGGTGCAGGGCTCGTTCTCTCCGAGACGCTGGCGCGACGGCTGGGGTCACCGATAGGGGACATCGTGGCAGCAGAGACTCCCGGCGGGGCGGCACCTCTCACCGTTACCGGGACGATCGGCGGAGGCCCGGTGTCCACCCTCAACGGGGGCGACCTCGGTGTCATGCTCCTCCCTGCCGCTCAGTCTGCCTTCGAGCGGAGAGACCGGGTGGACTCGGTGTACGTGATCGTCGATCCCCGAGCCGACATCGGTGACGTGACGAGAGCGATCGACGAAACGCTGAAGGGCGCGGCGATCGTCGGGCCCCCCGGCGAGCGTGGACGCGGATTCGACGACACCTTCGGCGCGCTGTCCACTCTCACATCTCTGGCGGGACTAGTGGCGTTGTTCGTGGCTATGTTCGTGGTCTACAACACGATGTCGATGTCGCTGGCGGAAAGGCGCCGCGAGATCTCGATGGTGCAGGCGTTCGGAGCACCTCCCAAAGCGGTCGCCGGTGCTTTCCTTGCGGAGGCGGCGCTGTTGGGCGTTCTCGCGTCGGCCGCCGGCATCTTGTTGGGGGGCGTGCTCGCCAAGCTCCTGGTCGGAGCCGCGGTAACTCAGTACAGCATCCTGCCCCTCACGTCGGTGGGTGGATTGATCGTCGCGCCCGGACAGGTCGCGGTCGCGGGAGTGGGCGGCGTGGCGGTTGCGCTCCTGGGCGCGCTGCTCCCGGCTCTGAGAGTTCTTCACGTCGCACCGATCGAGTCGCTGCGCCCCGAGGCGAGTTACGAGTGGGTGCCGGCGGATGCATCTCGCCGGCGATCCAAGCGCGTGCCGGCGGCGGTTGCCGGTCTGGCGCTCTCCTTGGTTCTGCTGGCTCTGTTCGCGCGGTCCCCTCAGACGAAGCAGTTGGCGATCGCCGGGCTGCTCGCCGGTCTCACCGGCGTGACCCTGATCCTTCCCGCGGTCGTTCCGGCGGCGGTGAGGATCGTCGCGCCGCTCATCCGACGGACCCTCGGCACCGTCGGCCGTCTTGCGGTCGACGCGCTGCTGAAGAACCCCGGACGCACGACGTACACGATCGGAGCGCTTGTCCTTACCTTGGGGATGGTCGTGAGCGTGGGGGCCGCACTCGGGTCTTACGAGGATGAGATTGAGACGCAGGCAGAGTCGACGTTCGCGGCCCCCTTGTTCGTGGGAGCGGAGTCGTTCACGGGCCTGGGTTCCGATCAACCGCTCCCCGGGTCGTTCGAAACCGCGATCGAGAGCATCGATGGTGTGGCGGCCGCTTACGCGCAGCGGTACGTCTCGGTCGATATCGAAGGACAGCAGGCTCTCCTGTACGCGCTTCCCACGATCGAAGCGGAACGCGCCGGCAACGGCGAGCGTTTCGCCGGCGCCTCGGAAGATGCGGAGACGCTCATCGAGGGCCTGGCCGAGGGAGGAGTGGTCGTCTCCCGTCTCACCGCCAAGAGGCACGGGCTGGTCAACGGAGGGTCGTTCGTCATACCGACGCCGGTGGGGGAACGTTCCTTCCGCGTGGTCGGAACATTCCCCGATCTCGCCTCCTTCGATTCGATGTACATCGACCGCGGGACGTACCGGAGGTTCTGGGAAGACGACAAGGCGGACCGGTTCGCGGTGATGTTGTCCCCCGGGTCGGATGAAGCAAAGGTCACGGAGGGACTGCGCCGCGCGATTGCGGAAGCCGGGATCCCGGCAGAGGTCCTGACCAAGCAGGCGCTGATCGACAGGATCCTCAGCGCGATCAAGGGGCTCTTCTCGATCGCTCGCGGGATCCAGATCGCCGCCCTCCTGATCGCGGTCCTGACCATCGCGAACACGATGTTCACGGCCGTATTCGAGCGGAGATGGGAGTCGGGCCTGTCGCGCGCCCTGGGCATGAGCGCTCGGCAGCTTCGTCGCAGCGTCGTGATCGAGGCCGCGCTGATCGGTCTCATCGGAAGCGCCGGTGCCGCGCTCCTCGGGCTGATCCTGGGCTACGTGATGACGCAGATCATGG
>JAXDJL010000349.1:0-3087 GCA_034665685.1 Actinomycetota bacterium
CTTTCTTCAGGACGCGGCCCGTTCCGGTGATCGTCGTGCCGGCCACCGCGGGCCGGAAGATCGAGATCTTCATCTCGGCGAGCGCGGGGTACTCCGAATCCGGCAGATGCGCGGAGGTCGCTCCACCGAGGAGCGCATCGGCGAACGCCGCGAGGATCCCGCCCTGGAGGTTCCCGGCGGAGTTGCAGAGCTCGTGTGGGACCTTCCATCGAAGTGATATCTCGGTCGCGGGATCGTCCGATTCGCCGCGCTCGAACCCGAGCTCGTCGTTCGCCGGTATCGCGATCGATCCGTCCGCGATCGCGTCCCACCTCGTCCTCGCCATGCCCGAAACGATAGCCGCGCACTAGTCCCACACCCGAGCGAGGCGCCAGCCGTCGGTGATCCGGTCGCGGTACACGTCGTAAACGGCGCACGGCCCCCCGGTGAGGAACCCGTCGGCGTCTATCTCGCCGGTCGAGAACGCTCCCGCGGGCCGGGCGAGCACCCGGAAGTACTCGCGATCACGAGCCGACGCGACGTTCCACAGCTCCCCCGCCTCGCGCCAGGTCTCGAGTCGTTCGTCGATCTCGTATGCCCGGCCGCGCCATGAGAAGCGAGCGGGCGCGGCTCCGTCGAAGGGGTCGGGCACCACGTCGATCGACTCGTCGTATCGCTTCGTCACCTTGCCGCTTCGCTCGGAAGATAAAGGGGGCCCGATCGACCTTTTCCGCCGCGAAGGCGGTCCAGGGTCCATCGGGCCCCTTACCTTCGTCCGAGCCTGGGATGGAGGGCCGGGGAACCCTCCTCACGACCGGGGAGTGCCGCTTCACCAGAATCGAACGTGTGTTCGATGGTAATACCGGCCGCACGAGCCTGTCAAGAGAAGATCTCGAAGGCTTTCTAAGTTGGTTTGGTCACCATCAGGAAGACGATCGTGAGCACCAGCACCGCCAAGAGGATCCCCACGGCGTTGCCCTTCTTCGCCAGCGCCTGGTAGGTCGCGGAGCCGGCCCCCTCTGTCTGCAAGACCTCGATCTGGCGCTTCAAGGTCGGCGTGTACACCAACGCCGCGATGAGCGTCACGATGGCGAACAGAGTGAGAGCCAGCGCTATCCACAAGGTCTTGAAGCTGAGGTCTCCCACCAACACCATCGAGACACCCGTGACGAGCAACAGGCCGTATGCGGGATTGGCGATCCGGTCATCGAGGAACTTCACACCTCGCAGGGCGAACTCCTCGTGCTGAGGTTCCTTCGCGGCGCGCGCCAGCCAGATCGCGTACGAGGCGTTGAAGCCGACCGCGGTGATGGCGAGCACGACGTGCAGGAACTTCAGGAACGTGTACCAGGACATTCCGCACCTCCGGCGCTAGGAACCTGGAAGGAGTATCCGACGGCCCCCCGTCGCGCACAAGTTCGTTCCCGAACCCCCTTGCGGCGCTGCTCGTAACGGGCGGATGCTGGCTTGGAAGACGAGAACGGGAGGCAGATATGGGTGAGCATCAGAACGTGGAACGACTCCGCAAGGGTTTCGCGGCATTCGACTCGGGGGACATCCCCGCCGTGCTCGAGCTCTTCTCGCCGGACATCGTGTGGAACGTCCCCGGGGACAACCCAATCGCCGGCACCTACAAAGGGCACGACGAGGTCATGGGCTTCTTCGGGAAGCTGATGGAAGAGACCGGTGGAAGCTTCAAGATCGAGATCGAGGACATCCTCGCCAACGACCGGCACGGGGTCGCGATCGTCCGCCAGCGGGCCGAGCGGAACGGGAAGCGGATCGACATGAGCGTCGTCCAGGTCTTCAGCGTGAACGAAGACGGCAAGGTCACGGAGTTCTCGGGCTACCCCGAGGACACTGCCGCGGTAGACGACTTCTACAAGTAGATCGTCGCGGCCGGGAGGCCGCCATTAGCAGGCTTAGACGAAGCCGAGGGCGGAGCGCGCGAGCGGCGACATCTTCTCGGGGCTCCACGGTGGGTACATGACGAGCTCGGTCGAGACGTCGCCGATGCCCTCGATGTAGGCCGTCGCGGCCTTGATCTCCTCGTCGATCATGGGACCGATCGGGCAGCCCATCGTCGTCAGCGTGAAGTCGACCTTCACGTTGTTGGAATCGTCGATGTTCACCTCGTAGACGAGGCCGAGGTTCCAGATGTCGATGCCGAGCTCGGGGTCGTTGACCGTCCCGAGGGCCGAGATGACCTCTTCTTTGATCTCTTCTTGCGTAGGCATATATCGATGCTAACGCCAGGGGGCAAGCGGAAATTTCTTGAGGTTCCGCTTGACTAGCGAACGTGTGTTCGATATAGTGCTTGGCACTGGGTCGCGCCAGCCCGAAGTCGGGATTCGAGGTTTCGCTGTATTTCGGAAATAGAAGGATCGACGAGCTCCTCGGAGAGCTCGACCGCAACGACAGAGCCATCAATAGCCGGCAGCTGACTAGGCTGCGGCTCCTCGCCCATCTCGATCGCGAAGACGTGTGGGACGACAACGGCTACCGCGACATGTCCCATTGGGTCTCGGCTCACTATCGGATGGGCTACTACAAGGCTGACCGCGTCCTCGGTGCAGCTCGTGCTATCGACCGGTTGCCACTAACCGCCCACGCATTCGAGGACGGCCGCATCTCGGAGGACCAACTGATCGAGCTGTCCCGCTTCGCCACTCCCGCCACTGAGGAAGAACTATTGGGATGGGTACAAAAGGTCAGTCTCGGCTCCCTTAAGCACAAAGCCGATCTCGCTTGTCGCCCCGAGCCCGAAGAGACCGAGCGGATCGACAAGGAACGCACGCTCTCTTGGTGGTGGGAGGACGGCGGCTCACGTTTCGGGCTGGCCGCGTACCTGCCCGCAGAAGAGGGCGCGAAGGTAGCGGCTGCACTGGACGAGCTTGCCGACAAGATCCCCACACTTCCGACCGACGTCGAAGACGGCTTCGGTGATCTGACTCGCGCCCACACCTTGGACGCGCGCCGGGCCGATGCTCTGGTAATGCTCGCGAGCGAGGCATCGGGCGATGGAACATCCCTTCCTACCGTCGTCCTGCACGCAGAGTTGGACGCGTTGCTGGGCGACGGTGGATGCGAGATCGAGGGCGGAGGGAT
>JAXDJL010000350.1:0-3228 GCA_034665685.1 Actinomycetota bacterium
TCGACAAGGGCCTGCCCATCAACATCCGGATGGAGTCGGCGATCGTCCGGATGGACCCGTCCGCGTCGGTCACCGTGCAACTCGGCACCCATTCGCAGGGGCAGGGGCACGAGACGACGATCGCGCAGATCGTCGCCGACGAGCTGGAGATCCCGATGCGCGATATCCGGGTGCTCTACGGCGACACGCAATCGAGCGCGCAGGGCATCGGGACGTTCGCGAGCCGATCGGCGGTGCAGGGCGGCAGCGCGGCGCACATCGCTGCGGGCAAGGTCCGCGAGCGGCTCTTGGAGCGAGGCGCCCATCTCCTCGAGGCCGGCGTGGAAGACCTGGAGCTGCGCGAGGGCTCCGTGCAGGTCCGCGGAGTGCCGGCCCGCGCGATCCCGCTCCCGGATCTGGCGAGGATGACGTACTACCGGACGGAGATGTTCCCTGACGGGACGGATCCGCTCCTGGAGGCGGCGGCGACGTTCGACGCCCTTGCCGGGACGTACGCGAACGCCTCTCAGATCGCCCTGGTGGAAGTGGACCCCGAGACCGGGCGAGTCGAGATCCTCGAGTACCACGTCGTCGAGGACTGCGGCCGGATGATCAACCCCACGATCGTCGACGGCCAGGTCCACGGCGGGATCGCACAAGGCATCGGCGGGGCTCTGCTCGAGGAGCTCATCTACGACGACGAGGGCCAGCTCGTCACGGCGTCGTTCATGGACTACCTCGTCCCGGGATCCCTCGACGTGCCGCACATCTCCGTGACGCACCTGGAGACTCCGTCCAAGATCACCCCGAACGGCGTGAAGGGCGTCGGCGAGGGCGGAGCGATCGCTCCCTATGCGGTCCTGGCAGGAGCGGTGGAGGACGCCCTGCGGCCGCTCGGCCGGGTGTTCGTCAACGAGGTCCCGCTCACCCCAGGTCGGGTGCGCGCGTTCGTCGAGCAGGCCATCGCTGAAGGAGTCGCTCGAGGATGAAAGGCCGGTACGCGCTCGGTGTCGACGTCGGAGGGACCTTCACGGACCTCTTCGCCATCGGCGATGCAGGCGAGACGCTCATCGAGAAGGTGCCCTCCACGCCCGGGGATCAGTCCGTCGGTGTGATCGACGGGATCGAGCGGCTGGCGGATCTGGTCGAGCTCCGGGTGGAGGACTTCGTTCCGCGGATCGACTACCTGGTCCACGGGACCACGGTCGCCACGAACATCATGCTCGAGATGAACGGCGCGGTGACCGGCGTCCTCGCGACCGAGGGTCACCGCGACACGATCGACATCCGCCGCAACTACAAGGAGACGGACTTCGACATCCGCCTGCCTGCGCCCTTGCCGATCGCGCCGCGCCGGAGGCGCATCGGAGTGCGAGAGCGTGTGAACGCCGGCGGTGAGGTCGTCATCCCCCTGGATGAGGCGAGCGTCCGCGCGGCGGTGGAGCAGTTGCGCGCCCAGGAGGTCGAGGCGATCGCGGTGTGCTTCCTGTTCTCGTTCCTCAATCCGGCGCACGAGCTGAGGACGCGCGAGCTGATCGCAGAGGTCGACCCGGAGATCCACGTCTCGCTCTCCCATGAGGTCCTTCCTCGCGTCCGGGAGTTCGAGCGGCTCAGCACCACCTTGGTGGACGCCTACGTGACGCCGGACCTCCGCCGCTATCTGCACCGGTTGCGCGCGGCGCTGGCCGGTCGCGGGTTCGAAGGCGAGCTGTTCATCATGGCCGCGAACGGGGGGATGGTCTCCGTGGACCACGCGTCGCGACGCGGGGTCGAGCTGGTGCTGTCGGGCCCGGCCGGTGGGACCGTCGCCGGCGTGGGTCTCGGGGAGGACGCGAAGGCACCGAACGTCATCACCGTGGACATGGGCGGGACGAGCTTCGACATCTGCATGATCCGGGACGGCCAGCCGGAGGTGTCCACGGAAGCCTGGATGAACCGCTATCGGGTCGCGGTTCCGACGCTCGACATCCAGACGATCGGAGCCGGAGGCGGCAGCATCGCCTGGGTCGACGAAGGCCGGAAGCTTCGCGTCGGACCGCAGAGCTCCCGCGCGGTCCCCGGCCCCGTCTGCTACGGCAAGGGCGGCACCGAGCCCACCGTCACCGACGCGGACCTCGTTCTCGGAAGGATCGCCGCGGGCTCGGTCATGGGGGGTGGCGTGCGGCTGGATCTCGATGCCGCGACCCGCGCCATGGCGACGAAGATCGCCGAGCCGCTCGGGACCACCGCGGTTGCTGCGGCATCGGGCGTCCTGCGCGTGGTCAACAGCAACATGGCCAACGGCATCGCCGAGGTCGCGATGAAGCGCGGGCACGACCCGCGGGACTTCGCGCTCGTCGCGTTCGGCGGCGCCGGACCGGTCCATGCCGCTGCCGTGGCCGCCGAGCTGGGGATGTGGCGGGTCTTGATCCCGCGTGACAAGGCATCGGTGTTCTCCGCGTACGGATGCGTCCTGTCCGACGTCCGCATCTCCAAGTCCCGGGGCCTGTACGCGCGTAGTTCGAACCTCGACGTGGAGTGGTTGGCCGGCTTGCTGCCGCAGACGCTCGACGAGGCGAGAGCCGAGATCGAAGGGATCGACTCGATCGTGTCCACCAGGACCGACGTGCTGTTCGAGATGCACTACAAGCTCCAGACCCACGAGATCATGGTCCCCGCGGCCCTGCCTCAGAGCGGGGACATGACGCTCACGGCGGAAGCCGTGGACGCGACGTTCGCCAGGTTCCACGAGATCCACGAGCAACTCTTCAGCTTCAAGAAGCCCGAGCAGGAGGTGGAGCTCCTTGGCCTTCAGGTGGACCTCTGGGGGCTGAGGGACAAGCCACGCGCGGCCCCGGCGGCGAGTCTCGCGAACGGCGCGAGGCCGACCCCGACGGGGTACCGGAGGGTCTACTTCGACGAGCTGGGGGGATTCGAGGACGAGACTCCGGTGTTCCAAGGTGTCGCGATCGGGGTCGATCAGGTCGTCGAGGGGCCGGCGATCGTCGAGGAGCCGCACACGACCATCGTGGTGCACCCCCAGATGTCGCTCCGGGCGATCGACCATTCCGTCTACGAGCTGAAGGTGCGGTGATGCCGGCTGTGCGAACGCTCGACGCGACGTTGCACGAGGCGGATGTCCGGCTGGCGAAGCAGCTGGGATCTGCGGCGGTCGGTCAGCCGGATCACCGGAGCGTCTCGCTGGTGGACCTGGCCGGGTCGGTGACGGCTTCGAGCTCGCAGGACCACCTCGGCAACGCGGAGGCGGTC
>JAXDJL010000351.1:0-3952 GCA_034665685.1 Actinomycetota bacterium
GTACGTCAGATGCAGCCGTTGAGAAGAACGTATCGAGTCGCTCCCGCACGAGCGGGTCACCGCCTCGGCCGTTACCACCAACTATGTCGAACAAGCCCCGCAGATCGTGCGGTGCGAGCCACGTGTACTGCCAGCCGGTGCCCTCGACGAAGTGATCGGGCTCCTCCGGACCGTAGGGCGACCTCCACGATCCATCGGCGTTGCGAGGATGAGCGAAGCCGGTGTCCGGATTGATGACTTGTGCGTAGTTGGCGGCGCGAGCGAGAAGTGCATCGCGATCCTCGTCCTTGCCGAGCGACTCGGCCATCAACGCAAGCGAGAAGTCGGCGAGAGCGAACTCGAGCGTCTCGCTGGCTCGATCCGGGATGTAGCCCTTGTCGAGGTAGTCCTGGTATCCGCCCTGCGTCGCCGCGCGCAGCGCCGGGTCGAAAGCCTGCTTCCTGAGGGCCGCATAGAACGCATCGACGTCGGAGTCATCGAGCACGCCTCGGCAATAGCCGTCGACGACTGTCGGCTGAGCGGGGTCGCCCACCATGAAGTCCGGATACGCGTCGTTCATGGCCCACTGCGGAAAACGGCCCACTTGGTTGTAGCCCTCGAGGAGAGACAGCAACATGTCCCGGTACCTTGCCGGATCGATCGTCGCGAGCAACTGGTTCTCGCCCCGATACGTGTCCCACAAAGAGAAGTTCGCATACTGCTCGCGACCGATGACTTCGTGCACCCGGTCGTCGTAACCCATGTACTCGCCGTTCACGTCCGAGTACACGTTCGGATGATGCTGAGCGTGATACAGAGCCGTGTAGAAGGAGGTCTTGTCGGCGTCGGTTCCACCGTCGACCGTGATCGTGCGAAGGGTTTCGTTCCAGTCCGACCGGGTTCGCTCTCGCAATCCGTCGAAATCCCATCCCGGCATCTCTGCATCGAGGTTCGCTAGGGCATTGTCCCGATCCACGAAGGAGATCCCCACCTTCACGAGAACGTCCGTATCGCCAGTCGTGTCGAACGACACGTAGCCGCCGGCGCCCCTGCCCGCCGCGTCCGTTCGACCCGCCACCGGGGCCTGTCCGTCCGCGTCCCACGCGCCGAACCCTTCGAACGCGCGGTCGAACCGGGCCGCGAAGTGGATCGTGTAGCCCTGATCCGAGTCCGCAGTACCGACGACGGTCTGGTCGTCCACGATCTTGAGCGACGCCTGGTGGGCGCTCGAGGCAGGATTCCACGGCTCCCAACTGTCGTTGCTTCGTCCGACGTCGAGGATCACGTTCGATTGAGGGCTGGGAGGGAAGGTGTAGCGATGCATCCCGACGCGCGTTCCCGCGGTGAGCTCGGCCGTGATCCCACCCCGCTCGAGGAGCACCTTGTAGTACCCCGCTTCGGCTTCCTCGGTCGCATGATCGAACTTGGACATCCACGAACGGGGATCGCTCGATAGGACGGGCCCCACGCTCGGCATGAACGGCAGGTTGCCGTTGCTCTTCACACCCATCGACTCGATGTGGTGGTGGGAGAACCCCCGGATGAACTGGTCGTGGTAGTGGTACCCGGTGTAAGCGAGATAGCCGTCGGTGTCCGGGCTGAGCTGCACCATCCCGTAGGGCGCGGCCGGGCCGGGGAACGTGAATCCCCCGCCCAAGGTCCCGATCATGGGATCGACGTAGTCGACCGGATCCGTTCCTCCGACCACCTGAGCGCGCGCGGGAAGAGCGGGCAGAGCCGCGCTGAGCGCCACAGCGGTCACCAGGGCAAGGAGTCGTCGCATGGACGGCTAGTTCGCCGCCTGAGCCCTCCGCTCCTTTTATGGAGCGGAGGCGACCCCGACTCCCGCCCGGCGAGGCCGTTCTAGGGTGGTGCGATGAAACGCCTCTTTTCGCTTGCTCTGGTCGTGCTCACGGCGTGCAGCAGCGCGCCCGTCGTCTCCCGCGACCCCTCGACGGCGCCCCGTGAGGTGACGAACGCGGCGTCTTCATCCGGTGAAGAGGTGTTCATGCCTGCTCCCGATCGACCCGTGCCGCGGCACGCATGGCGCACGGCCAATCAGCTCGAGAAGGTAACGAGAGCCCTCCGCGACTCAGTCGACGCCTGGGTCGAGTCGGGGGACCTCATGGAGCGCCGGCCACCACGAGCCGTGGTGCTGCAGTCTCTGTACCAGCAGCGGATCTACCGGAAGCTCGCGAGGAACGACCGCCTGGCGAAGAGAACGATCAACCAGCTGAGCAAGAGGCTTGCCCGCGTCGCGAGGGCTCACCGGCGCGCGGCCGTTGGGCTACGGGGTCTCGTGAGGCCGGTGGATCCGGACGACATCCGCACGGGTCGCTCGGCGGCCGCGGGACGACTGCTGCAGTTCTACAAGGAGGGCCAACGCCGCTTCGGCGTCGCCTGGGAGGTGCTCGCCGCGGTCAACTTCATCGAAACGAAGTTCAACAAGATCCGGTCGCCCAGCTACGCCGACGCCCAGGGCCCGATGCAGTTCCTGCGGTCGACGTGGGATTCGTACGGCATGGGCGGCAACATCTACGGCAACCACGACTCGATCATGGGAGCGGCGAACTACCTCCACGCGTCGGGAGCCCCGGACGACTATCGAGGAGCCCTCTACAACTACAACCACTCGGACGCGTACGTGAACGCGGTCCTCGTCTACGCGCACCGGATCATGCACGACCCGCGCTACTACTTCCAGTACTACAACTGGCAGCTATACGTCTTCACGAAGCATGGAGACGTGCGACTGACGGGCCCCGGTACTTAGGCCTCGGGATTCGGTTCTCGTCCAGTTTCAGTACCGTCCGGGTATCAGAACTAGACGAGAACGCTGGAGCAGGGGGGTTGCCTTGACAGCGGCCTCCCGTAACGCTTAGCTAGTCAAGTTCGTTCGTGCCGCGCTACGCGGCTTTTGCGAGAGGAGGCGATGACCTGATGACTGCCCCGGTCTCCTCCTTCGCGGTGTCTGCGCTCTAGCCCACACAGCTAGCTCCAGCGCACGGCGCCATCTTGCATCTCTCTCACTGAACCCGCGCGCGCGGCGCGTGGCCGAACGAATGGAGCAATGTTGAAACGAGAAGCACTACGACAACTCGGCTGGGATGACGGGTGGGAAGAAGCCTTCGCCCAAGCCGATCAAACAACTTTCGAGCCGGGCCGCGTCACCGTGGAGCATCGCGGCGAGTACGTGGTCAGGACGGAGGACGGAGACGTCAGGGCGAAGCTGCCCGGCAAGATGCTTCACGAGGCGACCTCACGGGCGGACCTGCCCGCGGTTGGGGATTGGCTCGTGTTGGAACGCGTCGGTCCCGACGCGGCGCTCGTGCGGGGAACTCTCCCCCGCCGGTCGAAGTTCTCCCGCAAGGTGGCGTGGACCGATACCGAGGAACAGATCGTTGCAACGAACGTCGACGTCGTGTTCGTCGTGACGTCACTCAACAGCGACCTGAACCTGCGTCGCATCGAGCGTTACCTGACCCTCGCGTGGGAATCCGGAGCCATGCCTGTGGTCGTGCTGACCAAGGCGGACCTCGCCACGGATGTCGATCAAGCACTTCTCGACGCCGCGAGCGTGGCCCCCGCGGTCCCGATCCACGCGGTGTCGGCCGTGAACGATGAAGGAGTTGACGATCTCCGGACCTACCTAGAGGGCGCGCGGACGGTAGCGCTCCTCGGTTCTTCCGGAACCGGGAAGTCCACCCTCATCAACCGGCTGGTCGGAACTGAAGTTCAAAAGGTCCAGGACATCCGGGCCGACGACAAGGGACGACACACGACAACGAACCGCGAGCTTCTATTGGCGCCAGGCGGCGGAGTCTTGATCGACACGCCCGGGATGCGCGAGCTGCAACTCTGGGATGCAGACGAAGGGTTGGGCGGCGCGTTCAGTGACATCGAAGAGCTGCTGGAGGGCTGCCGCTTCCGGGACTGCAGCCACGACTCCGAACCCGGTTGCGCCGTCCTTGCG
>JAXDJL010000352.1:0-3800 GCA_034665685.1 Actinomycetota bacterium
AGAAGAAGCCCAAGGCGTTCGACGGTGAGCGCAAGCCCTCGAGTTTCGAAGTCTGGTCATGGTTCTTCATGAGGATCTCGGGCGTCATCCTCCTCTTCCTCGTGCTCATCCACCTCTTCGTGATGCATGTGCAGGGCGAAGGCGTGGAACGGGTCGACTTCGCCTTCGTGGCGGAACGCTGGGCGAACGTCGGATGGAAGACGTTCGACTGGGTCATGCTCTTCCTCACCCTTCTGCATGGGGCCAACGGGCTCCGGATCGTGGCGGACGACTACATCCACTCTCCCGGCGTCCGGACCGCCTTTAAGGCGACCCTCTACACGGTCTCCGGGATACTCCTCATCATGGGAACGGCCGTCCTCGTCACCTTCGACGGCGCCGTTTGATGGCAAGGGTCCATACATACGATTGCGTGATCGTGGGGGCCGGGGGGGCCGGCCTTCGCGCGGCCCTCGAGGCCGGCAAGCGGAGCAAGACCGCCGTCGTCTCGAAGCTCTATCCGACTCGCTCGCACACGGGGGCAGCTCAAGGCGGAATGTGCGCGGCGCTGGCCAACGTTGAAGAGGACTCCTGGGAGTGGCACGCCTTCGACACGGTGAAGGGCGGCGACTTCCTCTCCGATCAGGACGCGGTCGACATCATGTGCCAGGAGGCCGTGGACTCCGTGCTGGAGCTCGAGCGGATGGGCCTCCCCTTCAACCGGACTCCCGAGGGAAAGATCGACCAACGCCGGTTCGGAGGTCACACGCGCAATCACGGCGAGGCCGCGGTTAGGCGAGCCTGTTACGCGGCCGACCGGACCGGCCACATGATCCTGCAAACGCTCTATCAGCAGTGCAACAAGTACGGCGTGGAGTTCTACAACGAGTTCTTCGTGCTCGACCTGCTCATCACCGGCGGCATCTGTGGCGGGATCATCGCTTATGAGATGGCGACGGGAGAGCTGCACATCTTCCGCGCGAAGTCCGTTCTCTTCGCAACCGGAGGCTTCGGCAAGATGTTCAAGATCACGTCGAACGCGCACACACTCACGGGGGACGGGCCCGGCGTCGTCTATCGCAAGGGCCTTCCGCTCGAGGACATGGAGTTCTTCCAGTTCCACCCCACCGGGCTGTACGGACTCGGGATCCTCTTGTCGGAGGCGGCGCGCGGCGAGGGCGGCATCCTGCGGAACGGGGATGGCGAACGCTTCATGGAACGGTACGCGCCCACGATCAAGGACCTCGCGCCGCGAGACATGGTCTCCCGCGCGGAGTTCTTCGAGATCAAAGAGGGGCGCGGGGCGGGGCCCAAGAAGGACTACATCCTGCTCGACCTCACGCACCTCGATCCGGAAGTCATCGAGACGAAGCTCCCCGACATCACGGAGTTCGCACGGACGTATCTCAACGTCGAACCGCTCAAAGAAGGCGTTCCGATCGTGCCCACGGCCCACTACGCGATGGGCGGCATCCCAACGAACGTCAAGGCCGAGGTCTTGCGCGACGCGACCGGGACGATCGTCCCCGGCTTCTACTCGGCGGGTGAGTGCGCGTGCGTGTCGGTTCACGGCGCGAACCGGCTTGGCACCAACTCTCTCCTCGACATCGTCGTCTTCGGTCGGCGAGGCGGTCTCGAGATGGCGGAGTACGCGTCGACGCACCCGCTCCCGGAGATACACGAGAACCCGGAGGCGAATCTCGAGGAATGGCTCGAGGCCGCGATGGAGCCGGGCGGGACCGAATCGGTGGCCGACATCAGGTCGGTCCTCCAAGAAGAGATGATGGACAAGGCCTCGGTATTGCGGACAGACCAGTCGCTGGGCGAAGCCCTCAAGGTGATCGAGAGCCTGCAGATGCGCTACGCGAAGGCGCGCGTCAAAGATCGCAGCAAGATCTTCAACACCGAACTGGTCGAGTACCTGGAGCTTGGTTTCCTGATCGACATGGCGGAAGCGCTCGTGGTGGCGGCTCGGGCTCGCACGGAGAGCCGGGGGGGCCACTACCGGGAGGATTACCAGGCGCGCGATGATGAGAACTGGCTCAAGCACAGCTTCATCACGCAGGGTCCAGGAGGCGGGACGAACCTCACCTACAAGGACGTGACGATGGGTCGCTACGAGCCCGTGGAAAGGAAGTACTGACTTGGACGTCGCGCTGAAGATCCTCCGGTTCAATCCGGAGCAGGACACCGAGCCGCACTTCGAGGAGTACACCGTCGAGGCCGAGCCGATGGACCGGCTCCTCGACTGCCTTCACAAGGTGAAGTGGCAGAAGGACTCTTCGCTGGCGCTTCGTTTCTCGTGCGCGCACGGAATCTGCGGCTCCGACGCGATGCTGATCAACGGCGTCAACGGCTTGGCCTGCAAGCTGCTCGTGAAGAACCTGGAGCAGCCGGTGACGGTCGAGCCGATCCGTGGTCTCCCCGTGATCAAGGACCTGATCGTCGACATGGAACCGTTCTTCGCCGGTTACCGGGCGGTGAAGCCCTGGCTGATCACGGACGAGGATGAGAGAGAGCCCGATCGCGAGCGCATCCAATCGCCCGAAGAGAGGGCCCGGTTCGACGACACCACGAAGTGCATCCTTTGCGCCGCTTGCACGACGTCATGCCCGATCTTCTGGTCCGACGAGGAATACGTGGGCCCGGCCGCCATCGTGCAGGCTCATCGATTCATCTTCGACAGTCGCGATCGCGGCAGCAAGGAGCGACTCGAGATCCTCTCGCAACATGACGGTGTCTTCAAGTGCCGCACGGCCTTCAACTGCACCGCGGCATGTCCTCGCGGGATCAAGGTCACCAAGGCGATCCAGGAAGTGAAGCGGGCCGCGCTCTTCCAGTCTTTCTAGTTCCGCCGTGACATCGACGCGCCGATCCGTTCAGCTGAAGCACGCCAGACGCCTGTTCATCACACGTCAGAGGCTGGCGGGACCTCAACCGACGCCCGATCGCGCCGGGATCCTCGAGACGATCCGCGACCTACGCTGCCTGCAACTGGATCCGACCAGCGCGGTGGCGCGTTCGCACCTCATCGTTCTCTGGAGCAGATTGGGATCGTTCGACCCTCTCGTCCTCGAGCGCCTCGCATACGAGGAACGTGTCCTTTTCGAGTTCTGGGCGCACCAAGCCTCTCTCGTTCTGGCCGAGGACTTCCCCATCCACCAGTTCGCCATGAGGACCGACATCAAGAGCGACGCGGCGTGGAGGGAAAGGACGCGCGAGTGGATCGCCGCCAATCCGAAGCTGCGCGATCACATCCTCCGAGAGCTGCGCAAACGCGGACCGCTTCGAGCACGAGAGATCGAGGACGTGAGCGAAGCGCCGTGGCATTCGTCGGGATGGACGAACGAACGCAACGTCGGACGCATGCTCGACCTGATGTCGGTTCAGGGCAAGACCTTGGTGAGCCGAAGGGAGGGCGGTCAGAAGCTCTGGGACCTCGGCGAGCGATGCCTTCCCCCCAAACTCGATCGGAAGAAGCTGCCGGCGCGCGAAGTGGTGCGGCAGGCTACGCGGCTGGCACTGCGAGCCTTGGGAGCAGCCCGCCTGGCCCACATCCGCGAACACTTCACGCGAGGTCGGTACCCGGATCTCCCCGATGTCCTGGCGAAGATGACGGCCAAGGGCGAGGTCGTCCCGTTACAGGTTCTCGACGGCAAGGAAGCACTCAAGGGGGACTGGTACATGAACGCGGAGGAGCTCCCTCTGCTGGAATCGATCGAGGACGGCTGGTGGGAGCCGCGGACCACGCTGTTGTCTCCCTTCGACAATCTGATCTGCGGGCGCGATCGCACCGAGGAGATGTTCGACTTCCATTTCAG
>JAXDJL010000353.1:0-25295 GCA_034665685.1 Actinomycetota bacterium
CTTCTCGACCGACCTGGCGAGGTCGGCGGCTATCTGTTGCGCCTTGGCCGGATCGAGGGCCTCGACCATGACGCGCACGAGGGGTTCCGTTCCCGAGGGACGGAGCAACACCCGCCCCTCGTCCCCCAACTCGGCCTCTGCGCGTTCGACCTCGGCCCACAACTCGGTCGACGCGTCGAGCCGGTCGCGCCTCGCGACCTTTACGTTCAGGAGCACCTGAGGCACTTGGTCGAACAAACCCGAAACCTTCGAGAGCGGTTCACCAGAGGACCCCACGGCGGCGGCGACCTGGAGGGCGGTGAGAATTCCGTCGCCGGTGGTGGCGTGCTCCGCGAAGATGACGTGCCCCGACTGTTCTCCTCCGAGAGAAGCTCCGCGATCGAACATGGCCTCAGCAACATGGCGGTCCCCGACCGGAGCTGCAAGAACCTCGATGCCGCGTGCCTCGAGCGCACGATGGAAACCGAGGTTCGTCATCACGGTCACGACCACGAGATCACTCTTCAACGTTCCACGATCGTGAAGGCTCAGCGCGAGGAGGGCCAGGATGCGATCCCCGTCTATCGGCGATCCGTTCTCGTCGCAGGCCAGCACGCGGTCCGCGTCCCCGTCGAAAGCGAAACCCAGCTCTGCACTCTCTTGTTGCACCAACCGAGCGAGCGAATCGAGTGAGGTCGACCCGCAGTTGACGTTGATGCGCGAACCGTCGGCAGAGTCGTTGATGGCGACGACCTCTGCCCCGGCCTCCCTGAAAGCTCGCGGCGCAACCTCCCATGCCGCGCCGTACGCACAGTCGAGCGCGACCCTCATGCCGCTCAACGACGTTGGGACCGACGAGACGAGATGGCGCACGTACCCCTCGACCGCATCGTGATCGGGGCGAACGGTTCCCACCCGCAGTCCGGTGGGGAGATCGGTGGTCGGGTCGGCAAGGAGCGCCTCGATCCTGTCTTCGGCGTCCATCGAGATCTTCATCCCGATGTCGGAGAAGAACTTGACTCCGTTGTCGGGAACCGGGTTGTGCGAGGCGGAGATGACCGCGCCGGCCGCGGACCCGGCATCCACGGTCAGGAAGGCGACCGCCGGCGTCGGCGCGACCCCGATGGACCGGACGTTGACGCCCGCGGAGCACAGACCCGCCACCAGAGCGCCCTCGAGCATCGGCCCGGAGAGCCGCGTATCTCGTCCGACGACGATCTCCGCGCCGGGTTCCGCGAGCGTTATCCCCGCAGCACGTCCGACCGCCAGCATCAGATCGGGCGTCAGGTCGGCATTCGCCACGCCCCTGATCCCGTCGGTGCCAAACAACCTCGCCATCCGACCCCTCTCTCCTCGGTCCTCGAAGCACGATAGACGGCCCCCGGACGCCTTGTGGATAGACGCACTGGTCGAGCCGGCCCGCTCCCCTCGTAGCATGGAGGCCCGTTACTCGAAGAGGAGCTCGACGATCCCAACTCAAGATGTGAGCCTCGACCCCTTCCTCGCCGCGTGCCGCGGCGGACGCTCGGGGCACACCCCCGTCTGGTTCATGCGACAAGCCGGGCGGAGCCTTCCCGAGTACCGCGCGCTGCGTGAGGGACACGACATCCTCGAGCTGTGTCGCACCCCGGATCTCGCCGCGGAGGTGACGATGCAGCCGGTCAGGCGGCATGGCGTCGACGCGGCGATCCTCTTCAGTGACATTGTGATCCCGCTTCAGGCGATGGGCGTCGACCTCGAGATCAAGCCGGGGGTAGGACCCGTTCTCGCCCACCCGATCCGCACGGCTGCCGACGTCGAGCGGCTGCACCCATTCGATCCGGAGGAGGGCGTGCCGTTCGTGCTGGAGACGATCAAGATCCTCACGAAGGAGCTCGAGGTGCCTCTGATCGGGTTCGGCGGAGCTCCCTTCACGTTGGCCAGCTACCTGATCGAGGGAGGGCCGTCGAAGACCCATGCGACTGCGAAGAGCTTCATGTTCTCGCAACCCGACGCATGGGCGAAATTGATGGAGCGCCTGTCCGACGCGGTGCTCGCGTATCTGCGCGCGCAGGTGCACGCGGGGGCCGCAGCCATCCAGCTCTTCGACAGTTGGGTCGGCTCTCTCGCGCCGAACGACTACTCGATACACGTGCTGCCGTGGGTGCAGCGGATCCTGAAGGGACTACGCGACCTGGACGTTCCCCGCATCCACTTCGGTGTCGTCACAGGCGAGCTGCTCGGTCTGATGTCGGGGGCCGGAACGGATGTGATCGGTATCGACTGGCGCGTCCCGCTGGACGAGGGTCGGCGCCGCGCAGGGGGGATCCCGGTTCAGGGCAACCTCGATCCGGTCGTCTGCCTTGCTCCGTGGGATGTGGTGGAAGCGCATGCTCTCGAGGTGCTGCGCGCCGGCGGGGGCCGCGGACACGTCTTCAATCTTGGTCACGGGGTTCTTCCCGAGACCGATCCGGACACGCTGACCAGGCTGGTCGATCTCGTGCATTCATGGACGCCCGATGACTGAGAAGCAGGGGATCCTCGTGATGTCGTACGGCACTCCACGCTCGCTCGACGACATCGAGGACTACTACACGGACATCCGGCGCGGCCGGCCCCCACCGCCCGATCTGCTCGAGGAGCTGACCGAGCGGTACAAAGCGATAGGGCACTCCCCCCTTCTCGAGATCACGGAGGCACAGGCGCGGGGCATCGAAGAACGGACCGGCATCTCGACCTACGTGGGCTACAAACACATAGACCCGTTCATCCCCGACGCGGTGGCGACCATGGCGAAGGACGGTGTGGAGAGGGCGATCGGTCTGGTGCTGGCCCCGCACTATTCGAAGATGAGCGTGGGCGACTACACGCGGCGGGCCGAAGTGGGGGCCGCGGAACACGGATGGACCGGAGACCTGCGGGTCGTGAAGAGCTGGCACCTGGAACCCGGTTTCATCGCTCTCCTCGCCGCGCGCGTCGAAGAAGCACTCGGCCGCCTCAAGACCCCACGCGATGGTGAGACGGTGGTGATCTTCTCCGCCCACAGCCTGCCCGAGCGCATCCTCCAAGCCGACGACCCCTACCCCGATCAACTGCGTGAGACCGCAGAGGCGGTGGCCGCCCGGATGGGCTTGCCCAAGTGGTGCATCGGCTGGCAAAGCGCCGGCCGCACGGAAGATCCATGGATCGGGCCCGACATCCTGGAGGTGCTCGGCGATCTCAAGGAAGAGGGTGCTACCTCCGTCGTGGTGTGCCCTGCGGGCTTCGTGGCCGACCACCTGGAGGTTCTGTACGACATCGACATCGAAGCTCAACAGATCGCGCGCAAGCAGGGCATCGAGCTTGTGCGAACGCGCTCGCCAAACGACGATCCGGAGTTTCTCGACGTACTGGCCGGAGTCGTGAAGCGCGCTCTGAGCGAGTGACCAAGGATCCCTCGCGCTTCGCCGTGGTGGGAGGCGGGATCACCGGCCTCTCGGCGGCGTACGCCTTGTCGCAGCTCGCCCCGGACGCATCCATCGCCGTGTTCGAAGCGCAAGACCGCCTCGGCGGCAAACTTCACACCGAGACGTTTCACGGAGCGCAGGTTGAGATGGGGGCCGATTCGTTCCTCACCCGCGACAGCGCTGCGCGTGACCTGTGTCGCGCGATCGGGCTCCAGGACGAGTTGACCGCTCCTGCGATCTTCAAGGGCGCCGTCTGGGACGGCCTGCGTCGTTACGACCTACCTCGAGGTTCTGTGATGGGCGTTCCAACGAGCATCCGCTCGCTCATCGGGGCCGACGCCCTGACGGCCGGCGAGAAGCTCAGTGCCTCGGCCGACGCCCTTCGTTGGAAGCGCTTGCGCGGGCATGACGTCAGCGTCGGGAGCATCGTCCGCTCCCATTTCGGCGACGCCGTGCTCGAACGCTTCGTCGATCCCCTGCTCGCAGGCACGCGCGCCGGGAACGTCGATGAGATGAGTCTCGCTGCGGCGCTACCCCAAGTCGATGCGGCGGCGCGCGCTTCCGGCAGCATCATGCGCGGATTGCGCCGCGCATCTCCGTCGGCAGGCAACGATCCCCTCTTCCTCGCGCCGCGCCGGGGAATGAGTCACATGATCGACGCACTCGCGGCTTGCCTTCCCGCCGGATCGATCCGGCTCGGAACGGATATCGACCTGATCACTGCCGACGGCTTCGGAGACTTCGTGATCCGTACCCGTGATGGCCAGGAGCTCACCGCCGACGGCGTTGTGATCGCGACGCCGTCCCCGGTAGCGGCAAGGCTCTTGAGGGAAGTCAGCGCCGTCGCCGCGGGCGAGCTCTCATCGATCCCGCACGCGTCCGTCGCCGTTGTCTCCCTCGCGTTGCGGGCGGGCACACTGCCCGCCGATGGCTCGAGCGGCTTTCTCGTCCCCAGCAACGCGGGACTCACCCTCTCCGCCGGTACGTGGTGGTCGCTGAAGTGGCCACACACCACCCCCGAGGGCGTTTTCGTGGCACGCTGTTTCGCTGGGCGGGCGGAACGACATCCCGCGCTCGATCTGGACGACGAAGCTCTCGTCGCAGCCGTTGCCGGGGAGCTGACACAACTCCTGGGAACCTCCGTGAAACCGATAGAGGGAAAGGTCACGCGCTGGGACGATGGGCTTCCCCAGTACCAGGTTGGTCATCTCGATCGTCTGGGGCGCATCGAACGAGCGCTCCACCAGCATTCGGGGATAGCCCTCGCGGGAGCGGACTATCGGGGGTCGGGGATCCCCGACTGCATCCGCCAGGGCAGAGCGGCCGCGGAGCGAGTGCATAAAGCAGTGGCAGCGCGCGGCGGTAGGGTGGAAACGTGAGTGAGGAACTGATCTTCGCCGGGTATCCCATCTTCCGTGCCATCCCCGGCGCGCTGGGTGAGGACCGCGAGGTTGCCGTCAAAGAGGTGCAGACACTCTTCGATGAATGGAGCGACCGTGTAGAGGTGCGAGGCACCTACTCGTTGGCCGGTTTCCGCGGCGACGCCGACCTCATGTTCTGGTGGGTAGCGAAGTCGGCCGACCACATCCAGGACCTGTTGGTTGCGTTCCGCCGCACGCAGATCGGACGGACCCTCACCCCCGCCGAACAATTCCTCGGCCTTGTCCGGCCCGCAGAGTTCGCTAAGGATCATCTCCCTGCGTTCGTGCAGGGCAAAGCACCGAAGAAGTACATCTGCGTCTATCCCTTCGTCCGTACCCCCGAGTGGTACCTGCTCGACCCACAAGAACGCAACGCCCTTCTGCGCGAGCACGGCGGCGCAGGTCGCGAGTTCGACGACGTATGGGCGAACACGACCAGTGCGTTCGGCTTGGGGGACTGGGAGTGGATCCTTACGTTCGAAGCAGACGGCGTCGAGAGGATCGTCGAGTTGATCCGCAGGTTGCGCGCCACCGACGCACGGCGCTACACGAAGGTCGAGATCCCCTTCTATTCGGGCATCCGCAAGGACATCGCCGCAGCTGTGGCGGATCTTCCGTAGATCTAACCTCTCGCTCGCCGAAAAGGCAGAGCACCCATCGGCCGTAGAATCGGTGGAGAAGATGTCCCTTTTTGTTCGGAGGTTATCGATGCGACGTTTCCTTGCCTTGTTGGCCGCAGCCGCGTTACTTCTGGCCGCTTGCGGTGACTCGGGTTCCGGTCCCGACCCGGCCGACGACCCCAAGGGAGCGTTAAGCAGCGCCCTCGAGTCCCTGGGCAACTCGGACGGTCTGACCATGACCCTGAAGCTTCAGTCCACCGAGGAATCGCTCCTGGCCGCATCGGAGGGGGACCTGCCTCCGGACGCGGCTGCCAAGATCCTCGATTCATCGATAACCGTCTCCTCCAGAGGCCAGACCCCCGAGGACGCCCAGCTCGAGATGCTGGTCGACATCGCCGGCTCGGACGGGTTTGAGATGAAGCAGGTCAACCAGGAGGTCTACGTTCGGGTCGACGTGAGGGGTATCGCCGAGACGTTGGGAGCCCCGTTGGAGGAGCTCGAGGCCGGCATCGCGGAGGCCCAAGCTCAGCCGGGATTCGAGTTCCTCACGCCGGCCGTCGATGGCCAATGGTTGCATCTAGCCGGCGCGAAGGAGTTCGCGGAGCAGTTCGGGGGCATGCAGGGCGTCCCCAGCCCGGGCGAGGACCTTCAGCAAAAGGCCGTCGAGGCCATGCGCAAGGCGGTTGACGACAGCGCCACCGTCACCTCGGAGGGCAGCGACGACATCGGGGATCACCTCGTGGCCAACGTGGATCTCCGCGCTTTCTACGGCGGGATCACCGACGCCCTGGGAACACTGACGCAGGGCATGCCGGCCGGCCAGCTTCCCCCCGCGAGCGAGGTTCCCGAGGCGGACCTCAAACTGGACATCTGGCTCGCGGACGGCACCGTCAAGCAGGTCAGTTTCGACCTCCTGCAGCTCTCGCAGCTGAGCGAGGACGTCGACATCCCGGAAGGCGTCGATGAGCTCGGCATTCTGCTTCAGCTCGACTCGTTCGACGACGAGGTCGAGGTCCCCGGCGACGCGGTGGAGGTCGACTTACAACAGATCTTCCAAGGATTGATGCAGGGCATGACGGGCGGGGTCTCCGGGAGCAGCAGCGAGGCCGTGCCGGCGCCGGGGACGGACATGACCGAGCTGTGCGAACAACTGAAGGAAGCGCCCGACGATGTGAAGAAACAATTCGCGGAGCAGTGTCCCGACCTGGCCCCCTAAGAGAGGTTGTCTAAGAAAGGCTTGAGCATGAGTGAGGCGGATACGAACCCGTTTGGAGCGCGCCGGAAACTTGCACTGGAAGGCGGCGAGATCGGGATCTATTCGCTTAACGCTCTTGCCGAAGAGGGGCTGGCGGAGCTCGAACGGCTTCCGATGACCATCAAGATCCTCGTCGAGAACCTCTTGCGTTCGGCGGCGACGCCCTTCGCCACCGAGGACGACGTGACCTTCCTGGCGTTGTGGGGCCAGAAGCCGCTCGACGACAAAGAGTTCGCCTTCGTTCCGTCCAGAGTCATCCTCCAGGACTTCACCGGCGTCCCCGCCGTGGTGGATCTCGCCGCCATGCGCTCGGCCATCGATCGCGAGGGCGGCGATACGTCGAAGGTCGACCCTCTCGTGCCGGTCGACCTCGTGATCGACCATTCCGTGCAGGTAGACGCTTTTGGCAGCGACAGAGCTTTCGCCGTCAACGTGGAGCGCGAGTACGAGCGAAACCACGAGCGTTACTCGCTGCTCCGGTGGGCACAGCAGGGCTTCGCGGATTTCCGCGTCGTCCCACCCGGCATGGGCATCGTGCACCAGGTGAACCTCGAGTACCTGGGCAAGGTCGTGCGGACGATCGAAGAAGGCGGCGAGCGGATCGCCATCCCCGACACGCTCGTGGGCACCGATTCACACACGACGATGATCAACGGCCTGAGCATCCTCGGCTGGGGAGTGGGCGGCATCGAGGCCGAGGCCGCGGTGCTGGGGCAACCGGTTCCCCTGGTCACGCCGAAGGTTCTCGGTTTCCGCTTCACCGGCGAGCTGCGGACCGGAGTCACGGCGACCGACCTCGTCCTTACAGTTACGGAGATCCTGCGCAAGCACGGTGTGGTTGGGAAGTTCGTCGAGTTCTACGGAACGGGAGTGGGCAACCTCGCCGTTGCGGACCGCGCGACGATCTCGAACATGGCTCCTGAGTACGGAGCGACCGCGAGCCTCTTCCCCGTCGACGAGCAAACCCTTGCTTACCTCCGCCTCACCGGGCGCGATGAGGAATTGATCGACCTGGTTGAGAGGTACGCGAAGGAGCAGGGCATGTTCCGGACCGACGACACGCCCGATCCCTCCTTCACGGAAACCCTCGAGCTCGACCTGGGAGACGTCGAGCCCAGTCTCGCGGGGCCCCGCCGACCGCAGGACCGCGTTCCGCTCAGCGGAGTGTGGAACAGCTTCGAAGAGGTGTACGGGGGCGAGCTCGAGAAGGGGAACACCGGCGCATGCATCCCCCTCGAGCGGATGGTGAACGAGAGCGGACACGATGGGAACGAGCCCCTCCCCCAGGTGACCGATGCGGCTCAGGATCCGTCCGTCGAGGAGTTCAATCTCAAACACGGGTCAGTGGTCATCGCCGCGATCACCAGCTGCACGAACACATCGAACCCGTCCGTGATGATGGGGGCCGGTCTCCTGGCGAAGAAGGCGGTGGAGAAAGGTCTCCGGTCCAAGCCTTGGGTCAAGACCAGCACCGGACCGGGTTCACGGGTCGTGACCGAGTACCTCGAGAAGGCGGGTCTGATCCCCTATCTCGAGAAGCTCGGCTTCCATGTCGTCGGGTACGGCTGCACCACCTGCATCGGCAACTCGGGACCGCTGCCCGGCCCCATCTCCGAAGCCATCGACGAGCACGATCTCGCAGTCGTCTCGGTGCTGTCGGGGAACAGGAACTTCGAGGGCCGCATCCATCCGCAGGTCAAAGCGAGCTACCTGGCATCACCGCCGCTCGTAGTTGCCTACGCGCTCGCGGGTAGCGCCGAGGTGAACCTCGAGAAGGATCCTCTCGGCGAGGACGAAGAGGGCAACCCCGTTTACCTGAAGGACGTCTGGCCCACCAACGAAGAGGTGCGCGAAGCGGTTGCCGCGGTCAGTTCAGACATGTTCGAACGCGAGTACGCAAAGGTTTTCGACGGGACCGAGGACTGGCAGGAGCTTCCGTCGCCCACCGGCCAACTCTACGAGTGGGACCCCGAGTCGACGTACGTTCGCGAACCTCCGTTCTTCGAGGACCTCGGCCCCGAGCCCGCACCGCTCGAGGACGTCGAAGGAGCGCGCGTGCTGGCCATGGTCGGCGACTCGGTGACGACCGATCACATCTCGCCCGCGGGCTCGATCGCAGCGAATTCTCCCGCGGGAAAGTACCTGCAGGAGAACGGCGTAGAGATCCGCGACTTCAACAGCTACGGATCGCGTCGCGGTAACCACGAGGTCATGGTCAGAGGGACCTTCGCCAACATCCGCTTCCGCAACGAGCTGGCCGACGGCAAGGAAGGCGGTTTCAGTGCCCACCTCCCCGACGGCGAGATCAAGCCGATCTACGACGTTGCGATGCAGTACCAGGAGGAAGGAATCTCAACGATCGTCCTGGCCGGCAAGGAGTACGGCTCCGGCAGCTCCCGCGACTGGGCAGCCAAGGGCCCCCGTCTCCTCGGAGTGAGGGCCGCCATCGCGGAGACGTTCGAACGCATCCATCGCAGCAATCTCGTGGGCATGGGCATAGTCCCGCTGCAGTACATCAACGGCGAGAACGCCGAGTCCCTGGGACTGACCGGCCGCGAGACCTACACGATCAAGGGGATAGCCGAGGGCCTCGAGCCCCACGCGGAACTAGAGGTGCTGGCAACCTCCGACGACGGCAAAGACACGAAGTTCAACGTCGAGTGCCGCATCGACTCCGACATAGAGCTCGACTACTACAAACACGGCGGCGTCCTACAGATGGTCCTGAGAAGAATGCTCGCCGACAAGTAAGTCAAAGACAAAACCGGTAGCTACGAGAACCGCCCCATGCTCGCGCCGCTTCTCTGTAACGAGGGCACGCAGAAATAAGGGTGCCTGTTACAAAAGTGGGGCTGGGACTAGCGTTTGGAGTACTGAGGGGCTTTGCGGGCTTTCTTCAGACCGTACTTGCGACGTTCTTTCTCGCGCGCGTCGCGAGTTAGGAGACCGGCCTTCTTTAGTGCGGGACGCAGATCGGGATCCATCTCGGCGAGGGCTCGCGAGATCGCGTGGCGCAGCGCGCCGGCTTGGCCGGTCGTCCCTCCACCTTCAATCTTGGCGATGATGTCGTAGCGACCCTCCGTCTCGGTGATGCGGAGAGGCTCCTGGATGATCATGCGGTTGGTGGCGCTGGGAAAGTAATCCTCGATCGGGCGACCGTTGATCTCCCACTTGCCGGTGCCTTGCAGCAGGCGCGCTCGGCAGACCGATTCCTTGCGGCGACCGGTTGCCCGCGCCAGCAGATCAGCCACTGATTACCTCCTCGACGGTGTGTGCTTGTTCGGGATTGTGCGGAGCGGCGACGTCCTTCAGATCGAGGACCGTCGGGTTCTGTGCCGCATGTGTGTGATCGGGACCTGCGTAGACCTTCAGCTTCTTCAGCATGGCGCGGCCGAGACGGTTGCTCGGGAGCATCCCCTTGACGGCCTTCTCCACCGCGATCTCCGGCTTGGTCGCCATGAGCTTGGAGTAGGGAACGCTGGACAGCCCACCGGGGTACCCGGAGTGGCGGTGGTAGAACTTGTCGGTCAGCTTGTTCCCGGTCATGACGACCTTGGACGCGTTAACCACGATCACGTGGTCGCCGACGTCGAGATGGGGAGAGAAGTTGGGCTTGTGCTTGCCGCGCAGTCGCTTGGCGACCTCGGACGCGAGGCGGCCAAGGACCACCCCGTCGGCATCGACGAGGAGCCAGTCGCGCGTGATCTCACTTGGCTTAGTTGAGTGGGTCTTCATAAGTCCTTCTTGGTCCGGGTCGGCGAAGGACAACCTTCGACGGTCCCGGGAGATGTTGCTGGAACGAGAAAGTGCAGGATAACGGGCCTATTTGAGGTGGTCAAACGGGCCGGCTCCATCCCTCGTCGTACTCGGCGGAGACCAAACAGAGCCCGTGGGGCGGCGCCACTCTTCCGGCGAGCTTTCGATCGCGCCCCTCGAGGACCTGAGGCATCTCTCCCGGGTCTATCTTCCCGGCCCCCACGTCCGCCAGGGTGCCCGCCAGAGAGCGCACCATCTGCTGGATGAAGGAGCTGGCTCTGGCCTTGATCCGCACCAGGTTGCCCTCCTTCGTGGCATTCAACTCGAAGAGGTTCCTCACCGCGGAGGCGTCGGGCTCTCTAGTCCGGCCGAAGGAGCTGAAGTCATGCACGCCGAGCAGGTGACCTGCCGCCTCGTTCATGGCCTCGACGTCGAGATCGGAGCGGATGCGCCAGCAGGTGGCGTCTCGGAACGGGTGCGGAACGTCGCTGATCAAGATCGCGTACACGTAGGTGCGGGATCGGGCGCTGGAGCGCGCGCTGAAGTCTTCGGACACCGGGATGACGCTGTGAACGGAGATGGAGGGGGCGCAGAGTTTGTTGAGCGATTTCTTCACCGACTCCGGATCGATGTCGTCCGGTGCCGGCGCGACCGTAACAACCTGTCCCAGTGCATGGACGCCCGCATCGGTCCGGCCCGCGACCTCGGTGGTGAAGGGACCGCCCAAGACGCGCTCCAAGGCCCCTTCAAGCTCACCTTGGACCGTGAGCAGATCGGGTTGGCGCGCGTACCCGCGGAAGCGAGAACCGTCGTACGCGAGGTCGAGCCTGAGTTTCAGCTCAGATCCTTATGTGCACCCGGAACTAGGTTCGCTTCGGGTCTCCGCCGCCGGCCCCACCGGCGTCGTCGGCGCCGCCTTCGGCGACCTCATCGGGCGTCACATCGTCGGCGGCAGAGTCCTCGATCGACTCCTCCTCGGCGGCAGCTTCGACCTCGGCCGTCTCTTCCTGATTGACTCCGGGAGGCGTGACGTCGGGGCCGTGCGAGCTGCCCGCGGCAGCCGCATCCGCGGCCCTGGAGCGGGCCGGCTTGTCCTGTGGCAGATCCGACGTGCCGCGACGCCGCGGGCGGGCAAGACGGCGGCGACGAGAGGTCGTCTCCTCCCCCTCCACCGTCGTGGTCGTCCCGATGGTCTCTCCGTCGACGAGCTCGATGAGAGCCATCTGAGCGTTGTCGCCGTTACGGGGGCCGATCTTCAAGATGCGCGTGTAACCACCGTTGCGGTCTGCGAAGCGAGGTCCGATGTCGGCGAACAGCTTGTGTACCGCCTCACGATCGTGGATCACGGAGAGAACCTGACGCCGGTTGTGAACGTCGCCCTTCTTCGCCTTCGTGATGAGTCGCTCCGCGAACGGACGGAGCAACTTGGCCTTCGCCTCGGTCGTCTTGATGCGCTCGTGCTCGAACAACGACAGAGCGAGATTCGCCAGCATCAGTTTCTGATGCGACGGGTTGGAACCCAGACGATGTCCGCGCTTCGGAATAGGCATAGGTGGCTCCTAGAACTCTTTCTTCCGGAGGCCGAGGCCCATGTCCTCGAGCTTCGCCTTCACCTCGTCGATCGACTTCTGCCCGAAGTTGCGGATCTCGAGCAGGTCCTCCTCCGACTTCTGGGTCAGCTCGCCGACGGTGGTCACGCCCTCTCGCTTCAAGCAGTTGTAGGACCGCACCGTGAGGTCCATGTCCTCGATCGGCGTAGCAAGAACACCGGACGCCTCGTCCTCACCCGGCTCCGGGCCGAGCACCAGACCACCGGCGCCCTCGCCGAGTCCGGCGAAGAGCTGGAAGAGCTCGACCATGGTCGAGCCCGCGGCGGAAAGAGCGTCGGACGGCGTGATCGATCCATCCGTCTCGACGTCGAGGATCAAACGGTCGTAGTTCGTCATCTGCTCGACGCGTGTGGGCTCGACTTCGTACGTAACCCTCTTCACGGGCGAGAAGATCGCATCGATCGGGATGCTTCCGATCGCTTCCTTGGAGGCGGTGCCCGCCGGGACGTAGCCCCTGCCTTGCTCGACTCGCAGCTCCATGGAAAGCGTCGCCTTCTTGTTGAGCGTTGCCACGTGCTGGTCACCGTTCAGGATCTCGACTCCGGCCGGCAGCTGGATGTCCCCAGCCTTGACGTCGGCGGGACCGGTCACGCGCAGGTGAACGCTCGTGGGCTCCTCGTTGTCGCTGCGAACCACCAGCTCCTTGAGGTTTAGAACGATGTCGGTGACGTCCTCAGTGACGCCGTCGACGCTGGAGAACTCGTGCAGGACTCCGTCGATCTTGACCTGCGTCACCGCAGCCCCAGGGATCGAGGAGAGAAGCGTTCGGCGCAGGGAGTTCCCGAGCGTGTAGCCGAAACCCGGCTCCAGCGGCTCGATGATGAACTTCCGTCGCACATCCGAGATCTCCTCTTGGGAGATCTGAGGTCGTTGGACGATAAGCAGATCCATGTAGCTCCTCTCGCGGTCGTTGCAGGCAGTGCAGGCTGCTGCGGATTACTTGGAGTAGTACTCGACGATCAGCTGCTCCTGGACGGGAGCATCGATCTGATCGCGTTCGGGCAGAGCGCGGACCTCAACTGCCATGTCTTTGAGGTTCGAACCCAACCAATCCGGGATCTCGCGACCACCGGCGTAAGACGTGTTCTCAACGATGCGGCCGAGTGTCTTCGACCGACTCTTGACTGTGATGACGTCCCCAGGCTTCACGCGGAACGACGGGATGTTGACCTTCTTGCCGTTGACTTCGAAATGACTGTGGGAGACGAGCTGACGAGCCATCGGCCGGTTCATGGCGAGGCCCGAGCGGTAGACGACGTTGTCGAGGCGCGACTCACAGATGCGCATCAACTCTTCGCCCGTCACACCCTTCGAACGAGCGGCCTCTTCGTAGTAGCTGCGGAACTGCTTCTCGAGGATCCCGTAGAACCTCTTTGCCTTCTGCTTCTCGCGCAGCTGCAAGAGGTACTCGGACTCGCGGACGCGTCCCCGGCCCCCGGTGGCACCCGGGATGGGGCGGCCCTTCTCGATCGGGCACTTCGGCGATTCGCACCTGGTGCCTTTGAGGAACAGCTTCGTCTTCTCGCGGCGGCAGAGCCGGCACACGGGTCCCGTGTATCGAGCCATCAGACACGCCTCCTCTTGCGGGGGCGGCATCCGTTGTGTGGCACCGGCGTCACGTCCTTGATCCCGATGATCTCGAGACCCGAGGCCTGGAGGGAGCGGATCGCGGTCTCACGACCGGAACCCGGGCCCTTGACCTCGACGTCGATGCGGCGGACGCCGTGCTCCTGGGCCTTACGAGAGGCTGCCTCCGCGGCAAGCTGCGCGGCAAAGGGTGTGGATTTGCGGGATCCCTTGAAGCCAACGTTGCCCGCGGACGCCCACGACACCACGTTCCCCTCTAGATCGGAGATCGCGATGATCGTGTTGTTGAACGTCGATTTGATGTGCGCGACGCCGTGGACGACGTTCTTCTTTTCGCGCCGGCGAACCTTCTTCTTCTTAGGAGCAGCCAAAGTGTTAGTCCCTCACCCTTCCTTTGTTTACTTCTTCGCCTTCTTCTTGCCTGCCACCGTCTTCTTCGGTCCCTTACGGGTCCTGGCGTTCGTGTGCGTCCTTTGCCCGTGTACCGGCAAACCCCGTCGATGCCGGAGGCCCTGGTAGCAGCCGATCTCGACTTTGCGCTTGATGTGCTGGTTGACCTCGCGTCTCAGGTCACCTTCGACGCGGTAGTTGCCGCCGATCCATTCCCGGATACGGACGATCTCGTCGTCGGTCAGGTCGCGGGCGCGAGTGGAGGGACTTACTCGTGATCCGACACAGGTCTCCATCGCCTTCGCGGGACCGATGCCGTAGATGTACGTCAGTGCTACATCCAGTCTCTTCTCACGAGGTATGTCGACCCCGGCGATACGTGCCAAACCTGCCTCCCGGCTCTCTAGTTCCTGCTAGCCCTGCCGCTGCTTGTGCCGCGGGTTCGAACAGATCACCATCACGCGCCCGTTGCGGCGGATGACCTTGCACTTGTCACACATCTTCTTGACGCTAGGACGTACCTTCATCTGTTCCTCCGCCTACTTGTAGCGGTAGACCACACGACCCCTGGTGAGGTCGTAGGGCGACAGCTCGACCAGCACGCGGTCCCCGGGCAGGATCCGGATGTAGTGCATCCGCATCTTTCCGGAGATGTGCGCCAGCACCCGGTGGCCGTTATCAAGCTCGACTCGGAACATCGCGTTGGGAAGCGGCTCGATGACCGTTCCCTCGACCTGGATCCCCTCTTCCTTTGCGGTTGAGGAGGCCTTTTCCTTGTTCTTTGCCTTCGCCATATCTCGATCCCGACCTAGTCAACTTCCGGGTTTCCGAACCCCGCGCGTGCGTAGGACGCCCGAGCGGTGGAGCCCCGATTCGGCGACCCATAGGCGGCCCCGAACCTCCTGGGAGATTGGGCGCGCAAGAACGCAGGTCGACCGACCAGTGAGCATAGCAGAGGAACCTTGATACTGCGCCTCACCCAGGCGGCGCGGTGAGGACCTCGTGGCCCTCCTCGGTGATGGCTACGGTGTGCTCGAAATGGGCGGACAGGGAGCCGTCGGCCGTGACGACGGTCCAGCCGTCGTCCAGCGTGCGGGTCGCCGCCCCGCCCAGGTTGACCATGGGCTCGATGGCGATCGTCATGCCCGAGGTGAGGGCCTCCCGGCGGCCGGGGGGGCCGTAATTGGGCACCCACGGCTCCTCGTGCAGGGACCGTCCCACGCCGTGGCCGGCGTATTCCTGAACGAGCGAGAACCCTGCGGGGATCGCCACCTGCTCGACGGCGAAGCCCACGTCTCCGATGCGGCTCCCCGGCTTGCACTGCTCGATGGCCGAAGCGAGCGATTCCTCGGTGACCTTGAGGAGATGGGCAGCCTCCTCCGAAACGGCCCCCACGGGGAACGTCCAAGCCGTGTCCGTGTGGAAACCTTCGAAGAAGACGCCCGTGTCGATCGAGATGATGTCCCCTTCCTCGAGCCGGCGGTCGTTCGGGATCCCGTGCACAATCACCTCGTTCGGAGAGGCGCAGATGGAGGCCGGGAATCCCTTGTAGCCCTTGAACGAGGCCTTTCCTCCGGCGCCCTTGACCATCTCAGCGAAGGTGCGGTCGAGATCCAGCGTGGTCACCCCGGGAGCGACCTGTTCTCCCAACCGCCGAAGCGCCTCGGCCAGGATCCGGCCCCCCCGTCGCATCGCGTCGAGCTCTGCGGGGGACTTCCGGTAGATCACAGCGAGGCAACGATCCGCGCGAAGACCTCGTCGGTGGCACCGATCCCATCGACCTCGCGCAGGATGCCGCGGTCCTTGTAAAGCGCCTTCAGAGGCTCGGTTTGCTCGTGGTAGAGGTTCAGACGACCACGGATCGTGGCTTCGTCGTGGTCGTCCTGACGTGCGACGACCTCGCCGCCGCAGACATCGCAGGTCCAGTTCACCTTCGGTGGGTTATCGACGTGATAGTTCTTGCCGCACTTCGTGCAGGCGCGTCGTCCGAGCAGACGTCGAAGAGACACTTCCTCGGGCACGTCGATGACCAGAGCGGCGTCGAGCTTGTAGCCCTGTTCGGCCAGGATGTCCTCGTCCAGAGCCTCCGCTTGGTGCAGGTTGCGGGGAAAACCATCGAGAAGGAAGCCGTCTTTGGCGTCGTCCGCCTCGAGACGTTCGCGCACCACCTCGATGGTCAGATCGTCCGGGACGAGCCGTCCCTGATCGACGATCTCGAGCACCTTGGCGCCCAGAGAGGTTTGGCCCTTGATCGCCCACCGGAATATCTCGCCCGTCGAGATGGGGGGGATCCCGTACTTCTCGGCGATCAACGCCGACTGGGTTCCCTTGCCCGCCCCTTGAGGTCCGAAGATGACTATCCGCATCGTGCGCTACTTCAAGAAACCTTCGTAATGACGCATCATCAGCTGCGATTCGATCTGCTTCATCGTCTCGAGCGTCACACCGACGGTGATGAGGATCGAGGTTCCTCCGAAGGGAAGGTTCTGGATGTTCAGGGTCGCGAGGAACACGGACGGCAACAGGGCGATCGCGGCGATGAACAGAGCGCCGGGCAACACGATGCGCGTCAGGATCCGGTCGAGGTACTCCGCCGTCTGGCGGCCGGGCCGGATGCCGGGGATGAACCCGCCGTACTTCTTGATGTTGTCGGCGACATCCGTCGGGTTGAAGCTGATCGCCGTATAGAAATAGGCAAAGAACACCACCATCACGCCGAAGATCGTCATGTAGACGGCGCTCGACGGATTCACGAGGTTGTTGGTGATGAAGTTCTGGATCCCCTGGTTGTGGATCGTGTTCTGGAGGAGCGTCGGTATGTACAACACGCTCGAGGCGAAGATGATCGGGATAACGCCGGCCTGGTTCACCTTCAAAGGGATATAGGTCGAGCTACCGCCGTACATCCGCCGTCCGACCACCCGCTTCGCGTATTGGACCGGGATGCGCCGCTGGCCCTGCTCCATGATGACGATGGCCACGATCACTCCGAGACCGATGAGGATCAGCGCGGAGAAGACCGTGAATCCCTTCTGCGCCAGGATCGCGTTCCCTTCGCTGGGAAGGCTGGACACGATCGAGGTGAAGATCAGGATCGACATCCCGTTTCCGATACCTCGTTGGGTGATGAGCTCGCCGAGCCACATGATCAAAGCGGTTCCGGCGGTCAACGAGAGGACGATGAGACCGACCCGAGCCGCGTTGAAGTTGGGGATCAGATCGATCGGTTGCCCGTCCGGCCCCCGTATCTGGCCGCGGTGGAACAGGAAAGCGAGTCCCGTGGACTGCAGGATGGCGAGGACAACGGTGAGATACCGGGTCCACTGCGTGATCTTCTTGTAGCCCTGCTCCCCCTCTTTCGACCAGGCTTCAAGCTTGGGGATGACGACGGTGAGCAGCTGCATGATGATCGAAGACGTGATGTAGGGCATGATCCCCAGCGCGAAGATCGCCATCTGCGTCAAGGCGCCGCCGGAGAACAGGTTGATGAACTGGAACACGCCACCGGTCGCTCCCCGCGCGAAGTCCTGAGCCCGCTGCACGTCGATGCCCGGCGTCGGGATGTGCGATCCCAATCGGTACACCGCGATGATCAGCAGCGTGAAGAGGATCTTCCGCCTGAGGTCGGGGACCTTGAACGCGTTGGCGAACGCGCCCAGCAGGTTCATGCGCCCTCGCCGGTACTGCGGGTCGGTGTGATCTCGATGATCTCGGCGCTTCCACCGGCCGCCTCGATGCGTTCCTTGGCGGTGGCGCTGAACGCGTGTGCACGGACGGTCACCTTGCGCTCCAGGGAGCCGCCCGCAAGAACCTTGATGAGCTTGTCCGACTTGTGAACCAGGCCCGCGGCGCGTAGCTCATCGGGCCCCACCGGATCGTTCTTGAGCTCCTGAAGGTCGTCCAGGTTCACGACGCCGTAGCGGGTGCGCTGGGGGGGAGTGAAACCCTTGAGCTTGGGCACCCGTCGCGCAAGAGGCATCTGACCACCCTCGAAGAAGATGTGAACCTCTCCGCGAGCGCGCGAGCCCTTGGTGCCGCGGCCCGCTGTCTTGCCACGCCCGGATCCATCGCCGCGGCCGACGCGCCTCTTTTTCTTATTGGAGCCCTCGGCGGGCTTCAGGTCATGGGGTTTCATTCTGCTGTCTCCTCAACCTCAACCAGATGCGAAACGGCGTTGATCATGCCTCTGATCTCGGGCTTGTCTTCGTGGACCACGGTCTGGCCCAGACGCCGCAATCCTAGGGCACGGATCGTCCCCTGTTGCTTGGCTCCCCGGCCAAGCGCGGAGCGCACCTGAGTCACTTTCAGATTTGCCATCTCTTCTCTCCGTCGTCTATCCGGCCGCGGGCGAGGAGGTGGGAGCGTTCAGGAGCCACGGGGGCGCCACCTCCGCAGGGGTCTTCCCCCGCTTGCGAGCTATGTCCTCGGGAGTCTTCAGGGACTTCAGTGCCACAACCGTCGCGTGGATGATGTTGATCGCATTATCGGAACCCAGCGACTTCGAAAGGATGTCGCGGATGCCGGAACATTCGAGGACGGCTCGGACCGGCCCGCCGGCGATGACTCCCGTACCTGGGGACGCCGGCTTGAGAAGCACCACGCCGCCGGAATCCTCTCCGATCACCTCATGGGTGATCGTCTGGCCGACCATCGGAACGCGGAAGAAGCTCTTCTTCGCCTCTTCAACGCCCTTCGTGATCGCCGCAGGCACCTCGCGAGCCTTGCCGTAACCGACTCCGACCTGACCTGCGCCATCCCCAACGACGACGAGGGCCGTGAACGAGAACCGGCGGCCACCCTTGACTACCTTGGAGACGCGATTGATCGAGACCACGCGCTCCTCGTACTGCGTGCGATCGTCGTCTCGCCCTCGTCCGCCTTGCCTACCTCGTCCCATCTACTGCCTCCTCGAAGCTGCTGATCCGATGCTCAAAATGAAAGACCGCCCTCGCGTGCGCCGTCGGCGACCGCCTGGACGCGCCCCTTGTACATGAAGCCGCCCCGATCGAACGTCACCTCGGAAACGCCGGCCTCCTTCGCTTTCGCGGCAACCGCCAGACCGACGGAACGAGCGCGGCCAACGGGGTCGTCTCCCTCGGCGGCGACCAAGGTCGACGCAGACGCCAGCGTTCGCCCCGCGAGATCGTCGATCACCTGGGCGTACACGTGACGGTTCGATCGGTAGACAGCCAGACGTGGACGCTGCGCGGTGCCGTGGATCTTCTTGCGCACGCGCCGGTGCCTTCTCTGTCGTCCTCGTACCTTTGCCAAAGTTGCCATGTCGCTTCCTTATCTCCTCGCCTACACGCCGGCTTTGGCGGCCTTGCCGCCCTTGCGCCGGATGTGCTCGCCCTCGTACCGGATGCCCTTCGCCTTGTAGGGCTCGGGCTTCTTGATCGCTCGGATCTCAGCGGCCGTCTGCCCCACCAGCTCCTTGTCGATGCCGCGCACCGTGATCCTCGTGGGAGTGGGTACCTCGAACTCGATCCCCTTCGGGGCCGGCTTCTTTACCGTGTGCGAGAAACCGACGGCGAGCTCCAGGTCGTTTCCCTGTTTCGTGGCCCGATAACCGACGCCGTGGATCTCCAGTCTCTTCTCGAAGCCGTTCGTCACACCTTCGACCATGTTCGCGATGAGACTCCGGAACAATCCGTGAAGCGCCCTGACCTGGGGCGTCTCGCCCGAGCGCGCGACGAGGAGCGCGCCGTCCTTCTGCTCGACGGCGATCTCCTCTGGAAGCGATCGCTCCAGCTGACCCTTCGGCCCCTTCACCGAGATGTTGCCCGCGCGAAGGTTGATGTCGACCCCTGACGGGACGGTGATGGGTGCTTGGCCTACTCGTGACATGGTTCCTCAGTACCTTCCGTCGCTACCAGATGTAAGCCAGAACCTCGCCGCCGACCTTCGCGCGACGAGCTTGCTGGTCTGTCATGACTCCATTTGAAGTCGAGATGATCGCCACCCCGAGCCCACCCAGGACACGCGGCAGCTCGCCGGCTCCCCGATAGACGCGACGGCCGGGCTTCGAGATGCGCCTGATCCCGGCGATCGCTTGCTCGCGCTCTTCCGAGTAGCGAAGTTGGATCTTGATCATCGCGTGTTCCACGCCCTCGGTGACCACGTCGAACCCGTTGACGTAACCCTCTTCCGCGAGGATCCGAGCGATGTTCTCCTTGATCTTGGACATCGGGATCAGCACCTCGTCGTGCATCGCACTCGAGGCGTTCCGGACCCGGGTAAGCATGTCGGCGATCGGATCTGTCATCGTCACGATTACCAGCTCCCCTTGGTCACGCCGGGTATCTCACCGTTGTGAGCCATATCCCTGAAGCACAGGCGACAGAGCCCAAAGCGGCGATACACCGCGCGGGGACGGCCGCACCGCTGGCACCGGGTGTACTGGCGCACCTTGAACTTGGGTCTGCGCTCGGCTTTGTTCCGCAGAGCCTTCTTAGCCATCCGTACCTCCTGCTTGCTGCCTGAGAGGGAAGCCAAGCGCCAGCAAGAGCGCCCGACCCTCATCGTCGTCCTTCGCCGTCGTCACGATCGTGACGTCCATCCCCCGCGTTGCATCGACATCGTCGTAATCGATCTCCGGGAACACGAGTTGCTCATTCAGACCGAACGAGTAGTTGCCGTGACCGTCGAAGGAGCGAGGGTTCAAGCCCCTGAAGTCGCGGATCCTCGGAAGCACGATCGACTCGAGCCGGTCGAGGAAGTCCCACATGCGATCGCCCCTCATCGTGACGGCGGCACCGATCGGCGAGCCCTCACGTAGCTTGAACGTCGCTATTGATTTCTTGGCGCGCCGCACCGCGGGCTTCTGACCCGTGATCGTCGTCAGGTCTTTGATCGCCCCTTCCAGAAGCTTGGCGTCCTTGGGGGCCTCGCCGACGCCCATGTTCACGACGATCTTCACCGGCCTCGGAACCTGCATCACGTTGTCCAGCCCGAGATCGGACTTGATCTGAGTCCGGAGCTCAGAGTGATACCGCTCCTTCAGCCTCGGCATATAAGTGCTCGTGCTCGTTTTCGCCATCGCCTAAAGCTCCGTTCCACACTTCGCACAGACGCGGATCTTCGAGCCGGCGTCGTCTCCTTGGAAGCTCACTCGCGTGGGCCCGTCCGTAGGACAGACGAGAGCGACGTTCGAGATATCGAGGGCCGCTTCTTTGTGACTGATCCCACCCTCCTGGGTGCCGCGGCGATTCATGCGCACCTTTTCGTGCCGGGTCACTCGGTTTATGCCCTCGACGATGACGCGTCCCTTCTTGGGGATCACTTCGAGGACGCGGCCCTCGGCGCCGTTGTCTTTCCCGGAGATGATCGCAACGCGGTCACCCTTCCGGATACTCACTTTCGCCATGGCTACAGCACCTCCGGTGCGAGCGAGATGATCTTCATGAAACGCCTCTCGCGGAGTTCACGGGCGACGGGTCCGAATATGCGGGTGCCACGTGGCTGCATGTTCCCGTCGACGATCACAACGGCGTTGTCATCGAACTTGATGTACGAGCCGTCGATACGGCGGCGTTCCTTGCTGGTCCGAACGACGACCGCCTTGACGACCTCGGACTTCTTGACTGCGCCGCCTGGGATCGCGTCCTTTACCGTGCAAACGACGATGTCTCCGACGCCGGCGTACCGACGGCGCGAGCCACCAAGGACCTTGATCACCAACACTTGGCGGGCCCCCGTGTTATCTGCGACACGACATCTGGTCTCTTGCTGTATCACTTTGCCTTTTCCAGGATCTCTACGACGCGCCAGCGCTTGGTCTTAGACACCGGCCGCGTCTCTGCTATCCGAACCAGGTCGCCCCGGCCGGCCTCGTTGTTCTCGTCGTGCGCCTTCAGATGCTTGTCCCGGCGAACGATCTTTCCGTAGGTGCGGTGCGCTGCCGCATCTCGCACCTGGACCACGACGGTCTTGTCCATGGCGTCCGATATGACGACACCGGTACGACCCTTGCGCTTCCCGCGCTCCACAGCTTCCGGTTGGTCACTCATCTGCAGGTACCTCTTCCTCCGTAAGCTCGTGTTGGCGCAGGATCGTGTTGATCCGCGCTACGTCGCGCTTCAGATCGCCGAGCCTCTTGTAGTTGTCCAGCTGTCCGGTCGCGTTCTGGAACCGGAGATTGAACAACTCTTCCTTCGTGTCCTTCAGGCGCTGCCGGATCTCGTCGACCGGAAGCTCCCGTAGCTCACTTGCCTTGGCCATGCCTACTGAACCTCCAGTGCCTGCTCGCGCGCCACAAAGCGGCACTTGATCGGCAACTTGTGCGCCGCAAGCCGGATCGCTTCCCGAGCCAGAGGCTCGGGCACACCGGCGATCTCGAACATCACGCGGCCCGGCTTCACCACCGCGACCCAGCCCTCGGGGTTCCCTTTCCCGGAGCCCTGACGGGTCTCGGCCGGCTTCTTCGTGAACGGCTTGTCGGGAAAGATGTTGATCCAGACCTTCCCGCCTCGCCTGATGTGCCTGGTCATCGCGATACGAGCCGCTTCGATCTGGCGGTTCGTGATCCAGCCCGGCTCGACGGCCATCAAGCCGTAGTCGCCGAACGACACGCTCGTGCCGCCCTTCGAGATACCGCGCATACGGCCACGGTGCTGCTTCCTGAACTTCGTCTTCTTCGGCTGCAGCATTACGACTCTCCACCCGTTCCGTCGTCCGTGCCATCGGTCGATGCCTCAGGCGCGGTCGTCTCCGGAGGCGCAGTTGTCTCAGGAGTCGGGGCTGGAGCGGCCTTGTCTGGAGCGGCCGCCTCGGGCACGGCCTCTGGAGCCGGCTGCTCGGCGTTCTTCTCCGGCGTCTCCTCCGCTTCCGGAGTGGCCGTCTTCGCCTTGGGACCGTCGTCACCGCTCGGCTTCGGGTTCCGCTGGGGCACGGCCTTCGCCTGGCCCGCCGTGGCCGCCGCCGCGGTGCCGCCCGGCAGCTTCTTGGCACCGTCGCCCGGCTGAGCCGCCGGACGCTTGCGGGCCGCCTTGGCGCGTTCCTCGGCGCCACGCCCAACGGTCTCGCCGGCGGCAAGGGCCGCTTCGCGACGCAGACGCGCCGCATCTCGAGCCGTTGCGTAGAGGTCCTGGAACGGCCCCCGGTAGATCCACACCTTCACTCCGATGCGGCCGAAGGTCGTGCGTGCCTCGGAGAATCCATAGTCGATGTCGGCGCGCAAAGTGTGCAGCGGCATCTGGCCCTCGATGTACCACTCGGAGCGACTCATCTCAGCACCGCCGAGACGACCGGAGCATTGCACCCTGACTCCCTTGGCGCCGTGACGCATGGCCGTTCCGACGGCCTTCTTCATGGCGCGGCGGAAGGAAACGCGGCTGACGAGCTGCTCCGCCACGCCCTGAGCGATCAGTTGAGCATCCAGCTCGGGCTGCTTGACCTCGATGATGTTGAGGCGCACGTCCGTCGGCTTGCCCGAGATCTTCGACTCCATGAGCTCGAGCTTCGAGCGCAGACGCTCGGCCTCGGAGCCGCGCCGACCGATAACGATGCCCGGCCGCGCGGTATGGGTGTCGATGCGAACGCGCTCGCGCGTGCGTTCTATCTCGATCCGGCTGATACCCGCGTGCGGAAGCTGCGACAGGAGGTACTCGCGGATCCGGAGGTCCGCGATCAGATACTCCTGATACTGCTTCTCCGTGAACCACCGGGACTTCCAGTCGGTGTGGATCCCGAGGCGGAAGCCGTACGGATGAACTTTCTGACCCATTACGAATCCTTCTTCTTGGTTGTCTTCTTCTTTGCCGTCGTCTTCTTCTTCGCCGCGGGCGACTTGCGAGTTGCGGTCTTCGAGGTCTTGGCGGGAGTCGCCTCCGTGGCCTCGCTCGTCTCGGTTGCAGAGGGTGGGGGTGGCGGAGCTCCGGCCGTGTCCTTGCGGACTCGTCGCGCGGTCTGTTTGGCGGCGGGCGTTTCCGGAAGCTCACCGATGAGATCCTCGGGACGCCCCACGACGACTGAGATGTGACACGTTCTCTTGCGGATCCGCGTCGCACGCCCCTGAGCGCGAGGACGGAACCTCTTGAGCGTTGGTCCCTCGTCCACCCATGCCCGGGCAACGACGAGCTCGTCTCCCGGGAGGCCGCGGTTGTGCTCGGCGTTGGCGATGGCAGATTCGAGGACCTTGCCCACGGGGGCCGACGCGCCGCGCGTAGTGAACTGAAGAACGCGCCTGGCGTCTTCCACGTGACGACCACGGATCAGGTCGACGACCTGACGTGCCTTCGTCGAGGACATCCTTATGAATCTCGCCGTCGCTATCGCCTCTTGGGCGTCCGGTGCGATCTTTCTAGCCATCTATCTAACCTTCGTCGTGCGCTCGCTGCTGCCGTGGGTGCGGAAGGCGCGGGTTGGGGCGAACTCACCGAGCTTGTGTCCCACCATGGACTCGGTGACGTAAACGGGAACGTGCTTCTTGCCGTCGTGGACCGCGATCGTGTGACCGACCATCTCCGGGATGACCGTCGAGCGCCTCGACCAAGTCTTGATCACGCGCTTCTCGTTCTTGCGGTTCATCTCGGACACCTTCAAGAGAAGGTGGTCGTCCACGAACGGACCTTTCTTCAGACTTCTAGGCATCTGCCTGTCTCCTCATTACCGACCCCTCTTCTTGCCGCGTCGGCGGACGATGAGAGAGTCCGACGCCTTCTTCTTGCGGGTGCGACCCTCGGGCTTCCCCCAGGGGCTGACCGGATGGCGGCCTCCCGATGACTTGCCCTCGCCGCCGCCCAAGGGGTGGTCGACCGGGTTCATCGCGACGCCGCGCACCTTGGGGCGCTTGTTCTTCCAGCGGTTCCGGCCCGCCTTGCCCACCGAGATCAGCTCGGCCTCGGCATTGCCGACCTCGCCTACCGTGGCCTTGCAAACGCTCGGAACCATGCGCATCTCGCCGGACGGGAGTCGAAGCGTTGCCCGAGTCCCCTCCTTGGCGATCAGCTGCACGGACGAGCCCGCCGATCGAGCCATCTTGCCGCCCGCTCCCGGCTTCAACTCGACGTTGTGCACGACGGTACCTACCGGGATGTTTCTGAGCGGCAGCGCATTCCCGGGCCGGATGTCGGCGCCGGGACCGGACTGGATGACGTCGCCAACCTTGACCCGGTTCGGCATCAGGATGTAGCGCTTCTCACCGTCCTTGTATTGCAGCAGTGCTATGCGGGCGTTCCGGTTCGGGTCGTACTCGATGTGGGCGACCTTCGCGGGCACTCCGTCCTTGTCGCGTCGGAAGTCGATCACCCTGT
>JAXDJL010000354.1:0-4099 GCA_034665685.1 Actinomycetota bacterium
GTTCTCGAAGAAGTCACGCGCTCACTACAGATCTTCTTGGCATACAAATCGTTCCGTGAGGAGCTCGGTGGCAATCCACGACGCGGGATCCTCTTCGAGGGGTCACCGGGGACCGGCAAGACGCACCTAGCGAAGGCGATGGCCGCAGAAGCGGGGGTGCCCTTCTACTTCGTCTCTGCTCCGTCTTTCCAGAGCATGTTCTATGGGATGACCGCGTTCAAGATCCGCGGGTTCTTCAAGACCCTCAAGAAGGCGGCGCGCAAAGAGGGCGGTGCAATCGGCTTCATCGAGGAGATCGACGCCATCGGGTTGTCCCGTGGTGGATCCGAATCGATGGCGCCATACGAGAGCTTCGGTATGGAGACGAACAAGATGATCAGCTCCAACACGGGTGGCATGGTGAACGAGCTACTGATCCAGCTGCAGTCCTTCGAGGCCCCCGCCTTCTCGGCCAAGATCAAGAACAAGTTCGTCGACATGCTCAACATGTTCCTGCCCTCGGAAAGGCAGATAAGCAAAGGAACTCCTCCGTACACGAACGTTCTCGTGATCGCCGCGACGAACCGAGCTGATTCTCTGGATCCCGCTCTGTTGCGCCCCGGTCGTTTCGACCGCATCCTGCACTTCGACGTGCCCTCGCGCATGGGGCGCCGTGAGCTGATCGACTACTTCCTCGTGAAACGCTCTCACGATCCCGAGATGGATCGGGACGAGTTGCGTGAAGAGATGGCGTCGATGACGCTCGGTTACTCGCCCGCGATGCTCGAACACGTTCTCGACGAGGCACTCGTCTGGGCGCTGCGCGACGGGCGGCGCGCTCTCTCGTGGCAAGACATCCAGCGTGCTCGTTTGTCCGAGGAGATCGGGCTCGCGCAGCCCGTTGCCTATACCGACCGCGAGCGGGACTTAATCGCAACACATGAGGCGGGACATGCAGTTGCCGCCTACCTCTGTGCGAAGGAAAGGCGACTCGAGGTTCTCTCGATCATCAAGCGGCGCAGCGCCCTCGGCCTGCTCGCTCACTCGGACACCGAGGAACGCTTCACGAAGTCCAAGTCGGAGCTCGAGGGAACTCTCCGCATCACCCTTGGGGGCATGGTGGCCGAGGAGCTCTTCTTCGGTGAATCGGGAACTGGTCCCTCCAGCGACCTCATGACGGCAACGCGCCTCGCCGCGAACATGGTGGGCGCATTCGGGATGGGATCGTCACTCATCTCGTACGAAGCGGTGTCGAACGGCGGGTACTCCTCGCCCAACCTTGTCGCCAAGGTTCTGAGCGACGAGGACAGCAAGCGCGAACTGCAGGAGATCCTGCGGGGACACAAGGACCACGTCACTCTGCTGCTCGAAGGGAAGCGTCACTTGATCGAGGCGCTACGCGACGCGCTTCTCGAGAGAGAAGAGTTGCTCGGCGACGAGATCCTGTCCGTGATCCAGGCCGCGGAAGTGCCGGACCTGAACTAGGTTCCGGACCTAGGTTCCAGCAAAGAGGTCGTCTTCGATCTCGCCGCCTGGTTCCGGCGAGATCAGCGTGTAGTCCTCCCACGGGTAGACCTTGCGCTGCATGTCGTCGGGGATCGCGAACCAGAAGCTGTCCGGATCGATCTGTGTCGCATGAGCGAGCAACGCCTTGCTACGCAGATCGATGTACTCCCCCACGTCGATCTGCGTCGTGACGTTCGGCTCCTCGAAGCCCATGGTCTCCCAGTTCTCGAGCCATCCAACGAAGGGACTCTCGATGCCTTCACGTAGCGCTTCTTCGTTCAGCTTCTCGAGCCGCTGACGGGTGAAGGTGGCGAAGTAGTAGAGCTTCGAAGGGGTCCAGGGAGCGCCGGCATCGGGGAATCGCTCGGGATCGCCCGCGGCGTGGAATGCTTCGGTCCCCCATTCGTGGACGCGCACATGATCGGGATGCTCGTACCCGCGCGACTCGTCGTAACAGAGAACGACTTCGGGCCTCTCGTCGCGGATGATCTTCACGATCTTGCCGAGCGCCTCGTCGGGATCGGCGTTCCAGAAAGCCTCCGGCCGCTTGTTCGCGTCACTCCCCGGCATCCCCGAGTCGCGATAGCCGAGGTGGTAGATGCGCTGCACGCCGAGGATGTCGCATGCGGTCTCGAGCTCGGCGCGACGGAGCTCGGGCATGCTCTCCTGGATCCCGGGACGGTCCATGCGGGGATTGAGGATCTCCCCCTCTTCGCCTCCGGTGGCGCAGATCAACGTGACCCGAACCCCTTCGTCCGCGTACTTCGCCATCGTCCCGGCCCCCTTGGACGATTCGTCGTCGGGGTGTGCATGTATCGCCAACAGGCCGCGCGTCTTGGAGTTCACGCTGGTTAGGCTACCGCCGTGAGTAGCCAACGAGAGCGGGGTAGTGACTTCCTCGACCGCATGAGGGCAGTTGCCGCCGCCATCCTGTTGGCCGCGGTCGCGGCAGCGACGCTGGGATCCTTTCTCGATTGGGTTCGCATAACGGCACCACAAGACTTCCGCCCCGACGACCCGGGCAACGCGGCTCTCTCGGAGCAGATGTCCCAGCCGTTCACGGGGGTCGAGGCCCGGGACGGCTGGTGGGTCATCGCCCTCGCCGCCGTCATCCTCATGGCAGCGGTCCTCCTTCTCATCCGGAAGAAGAGCTTCTACGGTTGGATCTCGTTCCTGGCGTCGGTCGTCATGGGCTCCATCGTGTTCGCCGACTACCGGGCGGTGGGCGACCTCTCCTCTGCCATCTCTCGGAGGATGGACGTCGTGGGCCGGGCAGAGGCCGGGATTGGCTTAACGATGGTCGCCGCCGCTGTGATGGCCGCGGTAGTCGGCTCGCTCATCGCGATAGCAGCGTCACCGCACCGCGACGACGGTTAGCTCTCTACCGCCCGAAGCGTTGCTTCAGCGCCTCAACCGACCGCACGTAATCCTTCTGGATGCCGCTCAGGGTCGAGCCGACGTTCCCGGGACCGGTGTAATAAGCCGCGAGCCCGTGCTCTTCCGAGGGCATGATGTCGATCACGTGGTCAAGGTAAGTCACCCCGAGTGCGATGTTGCCGTTCGCCTTGCGCACGTTGCGGTGGCCGCCTCCCAGCGATTCGTTCACGTAGTCGGCCGTATCCGGCATCACCTGCATCACACCGATCGCCCCGGCGGAAGAGACCACGTTCTGATGCCATCCGCTTTCCTGCCAGGCGACCGCCTTGACCAGGGACTCGTCTACTCCATGTCGCGCGGCGTGATGCTCGAGGAGCCCTTCAACGCCGGACGAGGTGGAGACCGGCGCCGAGGATGACCGCGTCGCCGCGCCCGATCCTCGGGGGATGCGCAGCTTGGACCCAGACACGATGAGGTTCGGGTCGGCGAGATGGTTCGCGTGGGCGAGCGCCTCGACCGTCACGCCGTACTTGGCGGCGATGGCGGAGAGGTTCTCACCACTCGCGACTCGGTGGGTGCGGGGAGCGGAGGGAGAGGAGCCGCCGCCTCCCGGAACCCGCAGGACCTCTCCGCTCACGATGAGGTTCGGGTCACGCAGATGGTTGGCCGCAACGATCCTTTGCACAGACACCCCGTACCGGGTTGCGATCGCGGAAAGGGTCTCGCCCCTCCTCACGGTGTGGGTCCCGGCCTGAGCCGGAGACGCGGTCATCAACACCGCGGTCGCGGCCCCCATGGCCGCGGGAGCGGCGAGAGGGTTGGGGCTCGGCTTTCGATGACGGGCCCTATAGCGGAAGAATCGCACTGATTTCCTCTCAGTAGTGAACAAAAACCACACAAGCCTCACAAATAACAGGCCGAGAGTCAAGTTAGGGCGTGGGAAGGGCCCCCGGACGCCTTCTTCTCAGGGGCTCCTTACGACAGGTGGTGGAGGTCACTAAGGCTGGAACAGCGCCTGCAAGCCCCTTGAGATTGCTGCTTGAGCTAGCCGATCGAGATCATGCGTTCGATGGGGATGCGCGCCTTATCCGCGATCTCCTTGGGAACGATGACCTCGTCCCCGCCGCCCTGGAGAGTCTGAAGCAGCTTCGCGGGAGTGATCATCTTCATGTATCCGCACACGGCCTTCTCGTTCGCAGGGATCAACTCGGCGGCCGGATTCTCGTGACGCAAACGG
>JAXDJL010000355.1:0-2514 GCA_034665685.1 Actinomycetota bacterium
CCCATGGCGGCGGGGGCGGCGAGAGGGTTGGGGCTCGGCTTTCGATGACGAGCCTTGTAGCGGAAGAATCGCACTGATTTCCTCTCAGTAGTGAACAAAAACCACACAAGCCTCACAAATAACAGGCCGAGAGTCAAGTTAGGGCGTGAGAAGGGCCCCCGGACGCCTTCTTCTCAGGGGCTCTTACGACAGGTGGTGGAGGTCACTAAGGCTGGAACAGCGCTTGCAAGGACCTTGAAATGGCTGCTTGAACTAGCCGATCGAGATCATGCGCTCGATGGGGATGCGCGCCTTGTCCGCGATCTCCTTGGGAACGACGACCTCGTCGCCGCCGCCCTGGAGAGTCTGAAGCAGCTTCGCGGGAGTGATCATCTTCATGTACCCGCACACGGCCTTCTCGTTCGCAGGGATCAACTCGGCGGCCGGATTCTCGTGACGCAAGCGGTGGAGCATCCCGGTCTCGGTCGCGACGATGAACTGATCGGCGTCGGATTCGTGCATGCGCCGGACCATCCCTCCGGTCCCCAGAACGAACGTCCGCTCCGCGGGAAGGTCGCCGGTCGACAACAGATACATCGCTTGCGACGAACAACCGCATTCGGGGTGGATCTGGATCTCCGCGTTCGGATGCTCCTTGACCGTCCTGTCGATATCCGAGGGATCGATGCCGGCGTGCACGTGGCACTCGCCCATCCAGACATGCATCTTGCGGCCCGTCATCCGCTCAACATGAGCACCGAGGAACATGTCCGGGCCGAACAAGATCTCCTTGTCCTCGGGGATCGCTTCGACGATCTTCACGGCGTTCGCTGACGTGCAGCAGTAGTCGGTCTCGGCCTTCACCGCGGCCGTCGTGTTCACGTACATGACGACCACCGCCCCTGGATGCTCAGCCTTCCAGGCTCGCAGCTCGTCCGCAGTGATCGAGGAGGCAAGCGAGCATCCCGCCTTCTGATCGGGGATCAACACCTTCTTCTCGGGGGCGAGGATCTTTGCCGTCTCGGCCATGAAGTGAACGCCACAGAACACGATCGTGGACTCGTCGACCTCGGCGGCGATCCGCGACAGCTCCAGAGAGTCACCGACGAAGTCGGCCACATCCTGGATCGCCGGCACCTGGTAGTTGTGGGCCAAGATGATCGCATCCTGCTCGCGCGCGAGTCTCTTTACCTCTGCGGCCCACGCTTCATCGACACCAGAGTCGAGCGCCTCCTGCGTCAGCACCATCAGCTTTCTACCTCCAACGACAGATCGATCGAAGGCGCCGAGTGGGTCAGGGCTCCGACGGATATGAGATCGACGCCTGCTTCGGCATACGACCGAACGGTTGCGAGCGACATCCCGCCCGAAGCTTCGAGCAGCACCTTTCCTCCGGCGCGTTTCACCGCGTCGCGGACCATCTCGGGAGTCATGTTGTCGAGCAGCACCGCGTCTGCCCCAGCGGCGAGGGCCTCGTCGAGCTCGTGCAAGTCGGTCACCTCGACCTCGACCTTCAAGCCGTGAGGAACGCCCCGGCGCGCCCGCTCCACCGCTTCTGTGACTCCACCGGCGGCAGTGATGTGGTTGTCCTTGATGAGGATCCCGTCGTCGAGACCGAACCGGTGATTGGCGGCTCCCCCGCAGCGGACCGCGTACTTCTCGAAGAGCCTGAGCCCGGGGGTCGTCTTGCGAGTGTCAACGATCCGCGCACTGGTGCCGGCGATCGCATCGACGAAGCGGGCGCTAACGGTCGCGACCGCCGAAAGCCTCTGGAGAAGGTTGAGCGCGGTTCGCTCTGCGGTCAGGATCACGCTCAGGGGGCCCTCGATCCGAACGAGCACTTCTCCGGCCTCGACCCGGTCACCGTCCCCGACGAGTGGCTCCCACTCGATCTGCCCGAGTTCCTCGAAGCACGCTCGAGCGACATCCAGCCCTGCGATCACCGCGCCCTCCCGAGTTTCGATGCGCGCCTTTCCGTGCGCCGACCCGGGTACCACCGAAGAGGTCGTGTGGTCGCCGCGGCCGATGTCCTCGGCCAGGAACCGCCGGACGTGCTCTCTGATCTGCTCGGGCTGGAGCTGCATGCTGCTCACACTAGTAAGAACAGCGGGAGCCCGGTCCCACTTCCCCCCGGAAATACGCAAGTCCTACGAGGGACAAAGTCGGCGAAAGGGACGGGCCTCAGAGTGGGTCGACGTGGTATCCGTGACCGGCCAGGGTGGTGATCAGCTCCTCGATGTGGGGGCGACCTCGGGTCTCGACCTGGAGGATCACGTCCACCTCCCCCATGCGGGTGCCGACCCCCTCGCGGTGGTGCTCGACCCCCACGAGGTTCGCGCCCGTCTCCGCGACGAGTCCCAGCAACCTGGCCAACTCGCCCGGACGATCTTCGACTCGCACCTGGAAGGCGAAGTAACGGCCCGACGCTCCGAGTCCAAAGCGGATCACGTTGAGGAGCAGCAGCGGGTCGATGTTCCCGCCCGACAAGACCACGACGATGGGAGGCTCCATGTGCCCCAGGTTCTGTTGCAGAGC
>JAXDJL010000356.1:0-4791 GCA_034665685.1 Actinomycetota bacterium
CGATCGGGTACATCCCCTCGGGCATCCCCATGCGGCGGAAGGCCTGGTCCGCCGCGTTGACGACGAGGAGCGCGCGCTCGTCGGCGTTGCCGATGTCCTCGCTCGCGAAGATGAGAATGCGCCGCAGGACGAAGAGCGGATCGTCGCCCGCCTCGATCATGCGCATCATCCAGTAGATGGCCGCGTCCGGGTCCGAGCCGCGCATCGACTTGATGAATGCGCTGATGACGTCGTAGTGCCAGTCGCCCGACTTGTCATAGGGAAGAGCGCGCCGCTGCATCGCTTCCTCGGCGGCCGCTAGGTCGATGGCGCCGTTGCCACTGGTGGTCGCGATCATCGCTGCGGCCTCCAGCACGTTTAGCGCGGCTCGCGCGTCGCCGCCCGCACCCGCGGCGATGTGGTCGAGCGCCTCGGGAGCCACCTTGACGTCCATCTTCCCGAGGCCGCGCTCGGAGTCGGCCATCGCGCGGTCCAGCAGGGCCTTGAGATCCTCCTCGGTCAACGACTCCAATCGAAAGAGAAGGCTGCGGGACATGAGCGGCGAGTTCACCTCGAAGGATGGGTTCTCCGTCGTCGCTCCGACGAGGATGATCCAGCCGTTCTCCACCGCGGGCAGCAGCGCGTCCTGCTGAGACTTGTTGAACCGATGGATCTCGTCGAGGAATAGAACGGTCCTGGTCCCCTGCTGCGCGAGCCGGTCCTTGGCGGCCTGGATCGCCTTCCTGACGTCGGCAACTCCCGACGTGACGGCGGACATCGGTTCGAAGTGCGCGGACGTAGCTTTCGCAACTACGAAGGCGAGCGTTGTCTTGCCGGTGCCGGCCGGGCCCCACAGGACGATCGAGGAGATCTCGCCGCTGCGGATCAGGGAGCCGAGCGCCTTCCCCGGGCCGAGCAGGTGTCGCTGTCCCACGACCTCGTCGACGGTGCGCGGACGCATCCGCGCGGCGAGCGGCGCGTACTCGTCGAAACGCTCCTCGAGGGCATTGGAAAAGAGGTCGGACATAAGAGCATTCTGCACCCGAAATCGAGAGCGAAATCGAGGGTCCTGGGCTTGACTGTCGAACGTATGTTCGTATATGATTCGAGGCATGAAGTCAAGGACCGAGGCGCCCGACCCGGGGCTCGCAAGAGAGGCTTTGGAGCTGCTCGACGACTCCGCCCGGAGCATCGGCGCGCACGAGCGCGTGCGGCTCAGGGGGATCGTGGCCTGCGACCGTCTCGGGCTCTGGGAGGACCAAGGAGCTCGCTCTTACGCGCAGTGGCTCTCGGCGCGTCATGGGATGTCCAATTGGAGGGCGCGCCGGGAGATCGAGGCCGACTACGCCTTAGAGGAGCTGCCGCGCACGGCCGCGGCCCTGTCGGCGGGAGCCCTTCACATAGACAAGGTCCTGGAGCTCGCCCGCTTCGCCACCCCCGCCACCGAAAAGAAGCTCATCTCCTGGGCGCGTCGGGTAAGTCCGGCCGCTATCAGGCGCCGGGGGGACGAGAAGGAGGAGGCGAAGCTCGACGAAGCTACCGATGCGCACGCGGCGCGCTATGTGAAGACCTGGTATTCGGCGGACGGGACCGGGCTCGTGATCGACGGCTTCCTTCCCGCGGCCGCGGGCGCCGCGTTCAGGAAGGAGCTCGACCGGCTCGCCTATTCCCTTCCCGAGGCTCCTCCGGGCGAGGACGGCACTAAGCAGGACGAAGCCACCAGCATCGAGCAACGGCGCGCCGATGCGCTCTGTCTCATGGCCTCGGCCCACATCGCCAAGGACCAGAACCCCGATCTCGCCACGGTCGTCTTGAACGTTCCTCTCGAGGCGCTCGAAGAGGGCACCTACGGGGCCCACATCGAAGGCGGCCCGCAGCTCCATCCGGAGACCGCACGACGACTCCTCTGCGACTGCCGCCTGCAGCCTCTCGCCACCGGCAAGAACGGTGACATCGGGATCGGGCGCGCGTCGCAGAACGTGCCGCGTTGGCTGCGCCGCCTCGTGATGAAGAAGGCGAACGACACCTGCACCTTCCCAGGGTGCGAGCAGAAGGCTTTCCTTCATCCCCATCACGTCGCTCACTGGACGCGCGACGAGGGTCCGACCCAGGCCGTCAATCTCACCATGCTGTGCACCTATCACCACACGCTCGTGCACGAGGGTGGCTGGAGCGTGATCCTCGACGCGGCCGCCGGACCTATCTTCTTCCGGCCGAGCGGAAGACGTTACGAGCCGGGGGTCCCCGACGTCGACGAGGCGATTGAAGCGCACGTCGAGCGTGAGCTCGAGAACGATCCGATCGCGACCATGCTCGAGGAGAGATTCGGGATCCAGAACTTCAAATACAAAGAGTTCAGCTCGGACGCCGCCAACGATCTCTACGAGTTGGCGCGCAACCTCGCCAGCGTCTAGCCAGGCGCCTTCTGATCCGTTTCTGCTTTGGGCACCATGGTCTTCAGGTGCAGTGTCTTCAGTTGGGCTTCGTCTACCTCTGCCGGCGCGCCGGTTAGAGGGTCGTACGCGGTCTGCGTCTTCGGAAACGCGATGACCTCTCTGATGTTCGTCTCCCCCGCCGCGAGCGCGACGATGCGATCTATCCCCGGCGCGATGCCCCCGTGCGGAGGCGCGCCGTAGCGGAACGCGTTGAGAAGGAACCCGAACTTCTCTTCGGCCTCCTCGGGCGAGATGCCCAGGGCAGAGAAGACGCGCTGCTGCATCTCGCGGTCGTGGATCCTGATGCTTCCGCTCGCGAGCTCCCAGCCGTTCAAGGTTATGTCGTAGGACTTCGAGATCACCTTCTGGGGCTCCGTTTCGAGGTACTGGAGCGTGTCCTCCACCACACCGGTGAAGGGGTGATGGATCGCATCCCACCTCTTCTCTTCCTCGTTCCAGTCGAACCAGGGGAAATCGGTGATCCACGCGAAGCGCCAGTACGAAGGATCGTCCGGCTTGTACTCGGGAACGAACCCAAAGCGCGCTCCCAGACGATTGCGCAGCCCGCCGAGAACCTTGTAGACGATCGACCGGCGCGCGTCGGCGACTATGAGGATCAGGTCTCCCTCCGAAGCCTCGGCTGTCGCAGGCAGAGCGGCCCGCTCTTCGTCGGAGAAGAACTTCTCGACCGGTGACTTCAGTCCATCGGAGGTGACGGCCACCCATACGAGCCCGCCCGCGCCGAGAGCTTTGGCCTCGTCCACGATCGAGTCGAGGTCCTTGCGACCCAGTCCGCCCTGACCGGGAACGGCGATGGCCTTGATCGCTCCCCCACCGCCGAGAACCGAGCGGAACACCTTCAGCTCCGTCGCCGCGAACACGTCTGCGAGGTCGCGCAGCTCCAAGCCGAACCGAAGGTCGGGCTTGTCGACGCCGAACCTCTCCATGGACTCCGCGTAGGGAAGGCGCGCGAAGTCATCCAGCTCGACGTTCATCGCCTCGCGCCACACGTACTTGAACATCCGCTCGGTGCTCTCGAGGATGTCCGCTACCTCAACGAACGACATCTCGAGGTCGAGCTGCGTGAAGTCGGGCTGGCGGTCGGCGCGCAGGTCTTCATCCCGGAAGCACTTCACGATCTGGTAGTAGCGATCGAAGCCCGAGACCATGAAGAGCTGCTTGAAGAGTTGCGGCGACTGCGGAAGCGCGTAGAACTTCCCCGGATGCACCCGCGAGGGAACGAGATAGTCGCGCGCGCCTTCAGGAGTTGCGCGGGTGAGCATCGGAGTCTCGATCTCGACGAAGCCCTCCGCGTCGTAGAAGCGCCGGATCGCGCTCACGATCGCATGGCGCAGCTTGAGGTTCGCCTGCATCTTCTCGCGTCTGAGGTCGAGGTACCGGTACCGAAGCCTCAGCATCTCGTCGACCTCTTGGTGGGAGTCCACTTGGAAGGGGGGGGTCTCCGCGGGGCCCAGGATGGCGAGGTCACTCGCCGCCACCTCGACATCCCCGGTCGCCAGCTTGGGGTTCGTCGTTCCTTCCTTGCGCCCCTTGACCTCGCCGGTGACCTTGATGCAGTACTCCGACCTCAGTTCCTGCGCCGTGGCGTGCGCGGACTTTGAGACGGCCGGGTTGAAGACGATCTGGACGAGACCGCTCGTGTCGCGCAGGTCGATGAACGTGACACCGCCGTGGTCGCGACGCGAGTGCACCCAGCCGCACAGCTCGACCCTCTGCCTCTCGTGCTCCGAGCGAAGCTCGCCGCACATATGGGTCCGCATCATGTCGCGCTCTCCAGTCTGGTCTCGATCTCGTCGGCCGGCACCTGTTCCTGGGTCGCCGAGGAGAGATCTCTCATCGTGATCTGCCCGGACCGCATCTCTTCTTCTCCGATGACGAGGGCCCAGCGCGCTCCCGATCGAACCGCGTCCTTCATCTGACCCTTCATGCTGCGGCCGAGAGTATCCAGCTCGACTCCGAATCCCTTCCGGCGCAAACGCGTGGCGAGCTTCAAGGCCTCGGTCGTCATGCCCTCCCCCACGGCAACGACGTACGCGTCGATCGGCGAGGGCGGAGCGACGGCGTCGGCTGCGATCAGCATCACTCGATCCAGTCCCGACGCCCATCCGATGCCGGGAAGCGGCGGCCCCCCCAACGACTCCGACAGCCCGTCGTAGCGACCGCCCGCGAGAACGGTGTCCTGCGACCCGAGCCCCTCCGCTTTGAACTCGAAGGCCGTCCGCGAGTAATAGTCGAGTCCCCGGACCAGCTTCGGGTCGATCTCATACCCGACCTCTAGCTCGTCGAGCAACGATCGCACCGCCTCGAAATGCTCGCGGCAGTCATCGCACAGGTAGTCCGTGATCAACGGTGCGTC
>JAXDJL010000357.1:0-4465 GCA_034665685.1 Actinomycetota bacterium
TCAATGCATCGGAGTTGCGTATGGGGGCCGTGTCGAACGCGCACCCGTCGGGCCGGTCCACGGGAAGCCATCGGCGATCACACATGAGGGGGCCGGTGTGTTCGCCGGATTGCCGTCGCCCTTCAGCGCAACGCGCTATCACTCGCTCGCGATAGCGGAGGATGCGTGGCCCGCCGATCTGGAGGTCACGGCGCGCAGCGAGGACGGCATCGTCATGGGCGTGCGCCACAAGGAGCTTCCCGTGGAGGGTGTGCAGTTCCATCCCGAATCGATACTGACGGCTCAGGGGCCGTTACTCCTGGAGAACTTCCTGACGCGCGCGGTCGATCAGCAGCGAGCGCCCTCCGGCGGACTGGCCGTATAGAAGCGAGGGCCCGCGGCCTGTTTCACGAACGCAACCAGCTCGGGCTCGTTCTTGCTCCTCGTGCCATCCTTCTTGACTACGTCTCTGGAGTTATCCGTGTAGGTGATGACGATCTTTCCGCATGGGTTCAGGTCGAGTTGGAAGAAGTCGAGCAGGTCACGCGTGCCGGAGTCGCAACCTGTGCCGGATGTGCAGACGTTCCCCTCGTGGAGGCGGCCCGTGGCGCGCCTCTCGATGAATGTGGGCGAGCTTGAATCGGCGTTGAGCGAATAAGAGACCCACACCTTCCACTTCGGGATCCGGCGACCCGGATACACGACCTTCTCAGGGCTGGCCCCCCGATGATTGATCCCGTAGTACGCGACCGCGACACGACCCTTGGACCCGGCTACCACCCAGGGGAAGGTGGTCGTTCTCGCTCGCACGTTGAGGCGCGTGGGAGCAGTCCAGTTCTTACCGCCGTCGCGACTCGCGGATAGATAGGTGTTGGTCCGGCCGAGTTTCTTGAGCTTCCTCGGACGACGCTCGGTCCACACCGCGTACACGTTCCCAGCCCTGTCGACGTCGACCGCAACGAACGAGTCGAAGGTGTCGCCTTTCGTGGTCGTGACCTTGGCGAGTTGCAGATTGCCGAGTTGGAGGTCGGTTCTGGCGACCTTGATGTCGTCCCTTTTCCCGCCCGCGGTGTTGTACCCCACGTAGACGAGCCCCTCTTCGTCTACTTCGTCGACCGCGATCTCGCCGGGCCATTGGTATGCGTCCTCGCCGGAGACCGTGACGGTGTTGGAAACGACCGGGTAATCGTTCGGCGCGCGCTCTAACCGCGACAGGATGATGCTGCCGTTGAACTGCCCCGTCGTCAGGAACGCGAACGGCTCGTTGCGATACGTCTCTATCCATTGACGATCGACGACCGTGGAGAGGGAGCTGATCGGGTTCACGTTGAAGTTCTCGCCCTTGTCGGTGGAGATCGCCGCCGTCGTGTTGGCCAAGGTCAGGCCGGCTCCCCAGACGACGCCATCCTGATCCGGTGCGACGTCCGCGTCGCCCCCGCCCTGTTGGTTGTCGAGAGAACCGAGGAACTGCCACGTCTTGCCGCCGTCGTCAGAGCGCCAGATGATGTCGCCTCCGCCGCTCTCGTTGTCCGTGCGGATGTTTCCCAGCCCCGACGGCGCAACGATGTAGAGCGTTCCGTCGGGCGCCGAACGGATCGATGGTTCTCCGGCGGTTTGATCGGCGTTGGCGGATACAAGAACCGGCTCTTTGAAGGTCATCTCCGTTGCCGCAGATCCGGTCGTGATGGGCGCGGTGAGCTCGAACGCCAGCAGCGAGAGAAGCGGGAGGAGCAGCGCGAAGCGTCGCATGGAGGAACCTTACGGCTCCACCGAGCGTGTCGCCGTTACGCGAACCCGAAGAAGTGGCCCACGACGGCCCACATGATCGCCGGCCTCAGCGCGCCGTCGCCGGACTGCACGAAGAGCGTCGCCGAGTCTCCGGAACTCACCTCCGTACCCGCGGCGGGGTCCTGACGACAGACGACCCCAGGCGGTTCGACGCAACCGGGCTGAGTCTCTTCGACCTGCGACACGTTCAGCCCGTACTGGTCCTCGAGCAGGGCCTGGGCTTCGTCTGCGTCGCTGCCCTCGACCTGTGGCATCTCCTGGGACTCGGCCCCCTCGGAAACGAGGATCGAGACCACGTCATCCGGCTGCGCCTCGCTCCCCGCCTCGGGGCTCTGGCTGATGACGAGCCCCTCGTCCACCTCGTCGTTCGGCTCCGAGGACACATCTACCGTCAGACCTGCGGCCTCGAGCTCATCGATGGCGGCCTCCTCTGTGGAGTTCACGACGCTGGGGACGATTATCGCCTCGGGGCCGGAGGAGACGGTGAGATCCACGGTGCTGCCCGATGCCACGTCCGACCCCTCCGCGGGATCTTGGTTGAGGACGATGCCCTCATCGAACTCGTCGCTCGGCGCGGGGGTGATTTCGCCCACCTTGAGGTCGCGCTGTTTCAGGAGGTCCGTGGCCTCATCCTGTGGCAGGCCGACGACACCGGGGACGGTGACCTCGGGCGCGCCGGCGGAGATCGTGAGGACGACGGTAGACCCCTCATCGGCGTCCTCGCCGGCCGCGGGATCCTGCTTCGTGACCTTGCCCTCGTCGAATCTCTTGCTCGGCCTTTCATCCGTCGTGACCCTGAAGCCAAGATCCTCGAGGGTCGTCCGCGCATCGTTCTCGTCCTCGCCCACCACGTTCGGCAGTTGGACGGTCTTGGCGTCGCCTCCGCCCAGCAGGTTGTTCGCCAGGGCGTACGCGAGGAGACCTATCACCGCGAGGATCAACAGGGCACCAGCGACGTACCAACCCGCGCGCCGCGGCTCGGGCTCGGGTTCGTCGGAGTACATCTCGGTGCGGGAGATCACCTGCGTCCCGGTTCCTGCGGGAGCGATGATCGTCTCGTCGGCCATCAAGGGCGTTGCGCGCACCGTCTGCCCCGCGAGGAAGCGCGTGAGGTCTTCGTTCATCTGACCGGCGTCCTCGTAACGGTTGTCGGGGTTCTTGGCGAGCGCCTTCATCACGATCGCGGACAGCGGGGCGGGAACGTCGGCATTGAGCGCGCTGAGAGGTGCTGGGTCCTCGCGCACGTGCTTGTACGCGATCGAAAGCGGAGTGTCTCCCGAGAAGGGGGGCTGACCCGCCAGCATCTCGTACAGCACGACGCCCAGTGAGTAAACGTCGGAGCGCGCATCCACCGGCGTCCCCTGAGCCTGCTCCGGGGATAGATACGCGGCCGTGCCGATGACCATCCCGGTCTGGGTCATCGTCTGGTCGTTGTCGCCGGAGAGAGCTCGAGCGATCCCGAAATCCGTCACCTTCGTCTGACCGCCGGAGGTGATCATGATGTTGCCCGGCTTCACATCGCGGTGCACGATCCCCGCGGTATGCGCTCTTTCCAGCGCCTTCGCAACATCCAGCGCGATCTCCGCCGCGCGCTCCGGCATCAACGGCCCCTCGTGATGGATCACCTCGGCGAGGGAGCGCCCGTCGATGAACTCCATGACTATGTAATAGGCGTCACCATCGGAGCCATAGTCGTAGAGGGAGACGATGTTCGGGTGATTGAGGTTGGCCGCCGATTGAGCCTCCCGCCGGAACCGCTCGACGAAGGAGCGATCCTGGGAGAAGCGGGCGTGGAGGACCTTGAGAGCGACTTCCCTGCCGAGCAGCTCATCGCGCGCTCGGTAGACCTCGGCCATGCCGCCCGAGCCCACGAGTGCGATGACCCCGTAGCGGTCTCCATAGGTCTGTTGCGAGCTCAATGCTTTTTCCCCTTGCCTTTGTCGTGCCCCTTGCCTTTGCCGGGCCCGTGCTCCTCTGCCGGCTTGGTCTTCTCAGGTTCGCTGACGAAGAGCGTAATGGTGTCCCCGCTCTTAGCCTCGGACCCTTCGTCGGGGGAGACGTCGACCACCGTGTCCGGAGCGACGTCCTTGGCCGTGACATCCTTTCGCTCCGCGCGCAGATCGGCATCCTCCAAGGCAGCGCGCGCGTCGTCGAATGACATCCCGACGAGACCCGAGGGCACCTCGATCGTCGGCTTCGCGGCGCCGAACGTGCCGGTCCCGTTCGTTCCGGTTGAATCCTCGTTTCGATCCTGCACCGCGGGCGCGTTATCCGCATTGATGAGGCGCCAGAGCCCGGCCCCCACGGATAGCACCAGCAACACGACCCCGATCGCAACGACGCGCCGCCCGACCTTGTGTGGATCCCAGCGACCCGTGATCGGGGGAGGCGTGACCGGCATCTTGGTGGTCCTCGGTGCTCCCGGCGTTACCAGAGTGGCCGCGGCGTCCGATCGGGGGAGGTTCGCACCCGTGGGTAAGGGGGCGGTGGCGCCTCCCGCTACCGCAGCACCTCCCTTGAGAGCGGCTGCGAGCGCGGCTCCATCGGAGTATCGCGCGGACGGATCTCGACGCGTCGCCGTGTGGACGACTTCGTCGAGCCACGCCGGCACGTCGGGTCGTAGATCGCCGGCGATCGGCACATCTTCGGCAGCATGGCGAGACGCGACCGCGACGATGTTTTCTCCGGTGAAGGGAAC
>JAXDJL010000358.1:0-2855 GCA_034665685.1 Actinomycetota bacterium
GCTTCCCCGACTACGGCGACGAACAGCTTCTTGCCATCTTCTGTTCGATGGCGGAGAGAGCGGGAGTTGTCTTGGGCGAGGGGGTTGAGGATCAACTCGGCGAGCTTCTGAGGAGGATCCCGCGCGGCGAGAGCTTCGGTAATGCGCGCTTCGTGCGGACCGTGTTCGAGCGAGCGATGGGTCGTCAGGCCCTGCGCGTCACGGCGAGCGACATGACGGACGTGACCGCTCTCCGACTGCTCTTACCTGAGGATCTACCGACTCCCAAGTCCGTGGGGGCCAAAGAACGGGGGCCGAGCCCCTCCGCAGGCCAGTATCTGTAGCACCCGCCCTGATGCCGGGTTCCGCTCCCGGCGGCGTGGTGAGATGGAGCCCAAGCAACCCCCATCCGGGAGGTAGATATGGACGCCCAACCAACAGCCGGTTCGTATCCCGTGAGGCTCTCGATCGATTACCCCGACCGAGAACTCAACCGTTTGACGACTTTCTTCCGGATCATCGTGGCCATCCCGATCCTCGTCGTTCTTGCTTCAGTTTCGGGTAGCGCCGGAGGCGGCGGCGGCCAATGGGAAAAGGGCAAGGACTACATGGAGTTCTCTGCCGCGGCCGGCGGCATCTTGTTCTTGGCTCCCTTGTTGTTGATCCTGTTTCGCCAGAAGTACCCGCGCTGGTGGTTCGACTGGAACCTCAACCTGTTCCGCTTCCAAACTCGAGTGTCCGCGTACCTAGCCCTGATGGACGATCGCTATCCCTCGACCGACGAGGAGCAGGCGGTTCACGTCGAGATCGACTATCCCGACGTGCAGCGCGATCTCAATCGCTGGTTGCCGCTGGTGAAATGGCTCCTAGTTATCCCGCACTTCGTCGTTCTGTTATTCGTCTTCATAGGCGTGTTCTTCGCCGTGATCGGCGCATGGCTCGCGATCCTGTTCACCGGGAAATATCCGCGGGGCATATTCGACTTCGTCGAGGGCGCGTTCCGATGGAGTGCCCGGGTCGAGGGCTACGCGCTTTTGTTGGTGACGGACCAGTACCCGCCGTTCTCGCTTAAGCCCTGAACTATTTTTTGGCCTTCGCCGGCGGAGCGCCCGTGTAGGACCAATCGGCGTTGAAGCCGCTGCCGGTCGCGAGACAGACGAGCGCGAGCTGCGAAGTGGGCGGCACAGTTCCGGTTTCTCCCCCGGCTTCACGCGTCAGATAAGCACCGCTTTCCACGATCCCGGCCTGTTGCCCGGGGTCGGCCGGATCGATGTGTCCGGGATCTGAATAGAACGTGACGTCGAGGTCCTCGGTGCCGGCGGCTCCAGCCGTAACTTCGAGCTTGAACTTGCCATTCCATGTTTTCTTGTCGATCTCGAACATGCTTCCCATGGGACCCGCGGTTGCTCCGCCGGAAAAGATCCAGAACCTGCGGGCCCAACCCGTCCAGCAGCCGCCGGTGGTCTCGCCGTTGGGGCCCGGCCCCGGCAGGAGAACAGATCCTTCTTCCGATTGCGACGCGATGGACGCGCCCGCGGTTAACGGGGTGAGTGACGCAACGAAGATCGAAATCAGTACAAGTGAGAGAACGCGTCTCATGGCTGGCCTCCTGGGTCGTCTCGCCTAAACGCAGTGATTCGCCCAACGGAGGCTTCCTCCTCCCGGAGGGAAGACACTTACGCTGTACGTCCGTTGCGCAGGTGGATCACTCGCTCTCCCCGTAGAACTTCGTGAGGGTCGGCACCAATAACGGCGCCGCCACCTGGTGGAAGCCACCTTCGAGTTCCTCGTGACGACCATTCGGGATCGCCTCGGCGGTAGCGCGGGCGGAGCTCTTCAACCACGGCACTGTGCCGCTGCTGCTTATGGCCAGCACCGGAATGTCGACTGTCGCCAGCAGGCTGGAGGGAAGGCTGTGATCGTTTCCTCCGAGAGCATGGCCGTCGTAAGCAAGCGTGTGTGCGATCGCCTCGAGCCCGGCCCACATCGGGTCCTGCTTCATCTGCTCGACCATCTCGGCCGGGATCCCCACGGCCTCGACGTTGAAGAACACCACGGCTTCCTCTCGACGATCGGCGGCGATGAACTCGTCTAGGCGCCTCACGTAGTCGTCCGGCAGAGGTGGAGAACCCTCGACCCGATAAGGGGGCTCGAACACCGATGCCTTCTCGATCGGCAGGCCGGCCGCAACCGCTTGGAGAACCAACGCCCCGCCCGACGAGTTCCCGTGTGCGAACGCGGTTCCGTCGGGGCTCTCGGCGGCGATGATCGCGGTGAGATCCTCGAGCTCGCGCTCCAAGGCATACGGCTGCGTGTCGCCGCTATCCCCGCGCCCCCGCCGGTCATAGGTCACGGCCTTGAAGTCCTCGGCGAAGACCTGAGCCAGTTCCTCCCCCGCCTGCCTGGTACTGAACGCACCGCCGACGAGGACGACCAGGGGGCCCTTCCCCCACGTGTCGTAGGCGATCGTGGTTCCGTCTGCCGACGTTGCCGTTTTCATCTTTGCCTCCTCTTGCGGGTCTTTTGACGATAAGACCTTCGCCGGAGGCGAAACTCATCGGTCGTGGAAGCTAGTTCGCCCCCGTGGGAACGAGGCGTTCTCGTGCAGATCGAAGTTCACCGGTGACAGACTCGTACTCGGACTCGATCTGGGCGAGCAACTCGGCACTCCCCTCGAGAACGCCCGCTTTCGCCGACGCTTCCAGTTCCGCGCAGAGTAAAGACAAACCCGCGGCTCCAAAAGTCGAGGCATTCGATTTCAGGGTGTGCGCTGCTCGACGAACCACCTCTGCGTCACCGGAAACAAGCGCTTCCCGCGTCTCCCCCAGCATCTTTGGCGCATCCGCTGCGAACTCGTCGAGCAATTCCGCGACGAA